>JAJBTD010000068.1 GCA_020861055.1 Clostridiales bacterium
CCCGGCACCCAGGAGCAGGTGGAGGACGCCATCGTAGAGGCAGGCTCGCAAGCGGGCTCCAACCCCTGGCCCCCGGGCATTGGCGGCGTGGGCCTGGGGGGAGACTTCGAGCTAGCGTCGCTGCTCTCCAAGCGCGCGCTCCTCCGTTCCCTGGACGAGGACAACCCCGACCCCTATTACCGGGAGATGGAGGGGCGTATTCTGGAAAAGGTCAACCGCCTGGGCATCGGCCCCCAGGGACTGGGAGGGCGCACCACCGCCTTGAAGGTGAGCATCCTGGCCCATCCCACCCACATCGCCGGGCTGCCCTGCGCCGTCAACCTGAACTGCCACGTGGCCCGGCACGCGTCGGCGGTGCTGTGAGCCACGGCAGGAATTCTTCGTCTTCAAAGGAATTTTACAAAATTTACATTTTAGTCTTTTCCTTTTTCAAAAGTGTGGTATAATAGGGTATATCGAAGGGAGACCCCCTTCCCCACGCCACCAGGAAGGAGCTGAATTGCAGTGAAATTCGCATTCATCGACAAGAAATCCCCTCAGCCGGAAAAGGTTCTCGCCTATGCTGAGAAAAAGGTGGGCAAGCTGGATCGCTATTTCCGCTCTGACGCCGAGGCAACCGTCCGTTTCCAGGAGAAGAAACGGGGCCAGGTCAAGCTGGAGGTCACGGTACGTACCGACAGTGCGATTTTCCGCTCTGAAACCTACTCTGACTCCATGTACTCTGCCATTGACGCCGCCGTAGACACCATTGAGGGTCAGATCCGGAAGAACAAGACCCGTCTGGCGAAGCGTCTGCGCACCGACGCCTTTGACCCGGTGGAGTTCACCGGTGTGGACAGCGCCGAGGCCGAGCCTGAGGCCACCCTGGAGGTCGCCCGTGCCAAGCGCTTCCCCCTGCGCCCCATGAGCGTAGAGGAGGCAGTACTCCAGATGAATCTTCTGGGTCACACCTTCTTTGCCTTCCGCAATGCGGATGAGGGCGAGGCCTTCGCCGTGGTCTACGCCCGTGAGGACGGAGGCTATGGATTAATCGTTGATCAGCCGTGAGAAGAGGATTTGTCGTTCTAGATTGTTATTGTAATGTATTTGAGGAGCCGCCCGCAGGCGGCTTCTCATTCGCTTTTTTCACAGTCTTCGGTCAGCCAGTCGCCACTGCCTCGGCGATGCGGATGCCGTCCACTGCGGCGCTGACAATGCCCCCGGCATAGCCGCAGCCCTCCCCGCAGGGATAGACCCCCCGGAGGCTGGACTGAAAATCGGCCCCCCGGAGCACCCGCACAGGGGAGGACGAACGGCTCTCGATACCGGTGAGCACCGCCTCCGCAGCGGCAAAGCCGTGGAGCTTACGGTCGAACAGGGGAAGCGCTCCCTGGAGGGTCTCCGCCACATAGTCCGGCAGACAAAGCCCCACGTCTGTCCAGGTCACCCCAGGCCGATAAGTGGGGCAGATCGCTCCCCCCGCCGTTGACGGACGCCGCTGTAGAAAGTCCCCCGCCAGCTGGGCCGGAGCGCGAAAGCCGCCTCCGCCCAGACGGAAGGCCTGCTCCTCCCACTGTTCCTGAAACCGGACGCCCGCAAGAGGGTCCGTGCCGGGATAGTCCTCCGGGCCGACTCCCACCAGAAAGCCGCCGTTGATGTTCTCCCCGTCTCTGGCCCGGCAGCTCATACCGTTGGTCACCAGCCGCCCCGGTTCCGAAGCAGATGCCACCACCGTTCCTCCGGGGCAGACGCAGAAGGAAAAGGCGCTCCGCCCGCTGGGGAGGTGGCAGGAGAGATGATAGTCGCTGGGGGGCAGATGCTCCCAGGCGGAACCGTACTGGGCCTGACTGATCGCCTGCTGACAGTGTTCGATGCGCACTCCGATAGCGAAGGGCTTCCGCTCCATGGCAAGGCCCAGTCCATGGAGCATGGCGAAGGTGTCCCTGGCAGAGTGTCCTGGAGCGAGAATCAGCCGGGAGGCGGGGAGCCGCTCCCGGCCATGCTCTGTCTCCAAAAGGGCGGCGGTCAGCGCACCGCCCTCGCCCTCCAGGCCCACCAGGGTAGTCTCAAAGCGGATCTCGCAGCCCAGCCGGAGCAGCTCCTCCCGGAGATTGCGCACTACCTGGCGGAGCACGTCCGTCCCCACATGGGGCCGGAAGGACCAGGCCACATCTGCGGGCGCGCCCATCTCCACAAAGGTATCCAACACGGCGGAGATGCGGGGGTCGTGGGTGCCGGTGGTCAGCTTGCCGTCGGAGAAGGTGCCCGCTCCCCCCTCGCCAAACTGGACGTTGGAGCGGGGGTCAAGGGTTCCGGTGGCCCAGAACCGCTCCACATCCTCCTGCCTCTGCTCCACCGGACGGCCCCGTTCTACCACGACAGGCGGGATGCCCGCCCGGGCCAGAAACAGGGCGGCGAACAGGCCCGCAGGCCCCATGCCCACCACCACGGGCCGGGGACCGGAATAGGGAACGATCTCCGGGAAACGGTAAGGCGCACGCTCCAGCCTTCGCACCGTTGGACCAGCCCGGCGCAGCACTCCCTCCTCGTCTGATACCCGGACGTTGACGGTATAGACCATGTGGAGGTCACTCTTGCGCCGGGCGTCGATGGACTGCTTCACCAGCTGAAGCTCCCGGATGTCCCCCCGACTGATGCGCAAGGTGCGGGCAACCCGACGTTCCAGCTCCTCCTGACCTGCGTTCAGAGGTAGGCGGAGGTTGCTGATTTGGAGCATTTGAATCACCACCATAAATGAAATGAGGGCGGCGCTGAGGCCGCCGGTTCGGATGGACATCATCACCGTCTAGCGGCGAGAGCGGTTTATCTGCTGTTGCTCAGTATATCAGATTCCCCTCCCGGACGCAATGACTGACAACAGCCTTCTGCCCTCACATTGCCCATGAAAACGGGCCTCCCGCCTTGCGGTTTTGTGATACCCATGGATTGTCTTTTCGATTTTTCATTGTTATAATAGAATGTGCAATATCAAAAGCTGCCCGGAGAAAAGGAGCACATCCGTGGAAGAAAAACGACGTACCATTGGTTTTATCTGCCCCAAATGTCGCCAGAGCGTGGCGGCAGACCGGAGCCTGTTCTCCCTGTCTGTGGGACAGATGAAGCTGCCCTGTCCCTGTAAGGAGTCGGAGCTGCTGGTGGACTACACCGGCACAGGCTATCAGTTCACCGTTCCCTGCGCCGCCTGCGGCGGGGAGCATCAGATGACCATTACCGGGGAGCAGATGATGGGAAACCGGCTGCTGGGTTTTGCCTGTCCGGAGACAGGGATCGACTGCTGCTATATCGGAGAGGAAGGGGCCGTGTTCGCCGCTCTTCCCCGGCTGGAACAGGCCATGGACAAGCAGCAGCTTCGGGATAAGGAGTCAAACTCGGCCTTCCTGGACGAGACAGTCATGGAGGAGATGCTGGGCGAGCTGAGGGACATCGCCTCGGCGGGCCGCATCTCCTGCACCTGCGGCTCCAAGCGGTGGTCGGTAGGCTTACACTATTCCTCCATTGAACTGCGCTGCGGCGACTGCGGCGGCGTACTCCGTATCCCCGCCGCCACGGAGGACGATCTGACCGACCTGTGTGCCAAGGGTCGGCTGACCATTCGGGGCAGAAAATAGAGAACAGTAACCATTGCACTGAGGACGGAAAGGAGCTGGAATTTATGGTCAACATGGACGCATCCACCAAATTCCTGAAAGAGGGACTCACCTTCGACGACGTGCTGCTCATCCCCGCTGAGAGCAGCATCCTCCCGGCGGACATCGATCTGCGAACCAATCTGACCAAGCAGATCAAGCTGAATATCCCCATCATGTCCGCTGCCATGGACACGGTTACCGAGTGCCGCATGGCTATCGCCCTGGCCCGTGAGGGCGGCATTGGCATTATTCATAAGAATATGTCCATCGGCGCCCAGGCGGAGCAGGTGGACACGGTGAAACGGTCGGAAAACGGCGTCATCACCAACCCCTTCTGGCTGGCTCCCGGCCATACTCTGGCGGAGGCGGACGCTCTTATGGCCAAATACCGCATCTCCGGCGTCCCCATCTGTGAGCGGTCCACCGGCAAGCTGGTGGGCATTATCACCAACCGGGATATGAAGTTTGAGACCGACATGGACAAGCTCATCGACGAGGTGATGACGAGGGACAACCTGATCACCGCCAGAGAGGGCATCAGCATTCAGGAGGCCAAGGAGATTCTCCGGGAGCACAAGGTGGAGAAGCTGCCCATCGTGGACGACCAGTTCCGGCTCAAGGGCCTGATTACCATTAAGGACATTGAGAAGGCTGTCACCTACCCCAACGCCGCCCGTGACTCCAAGGGCCGTCTGCTGGTGGGCGCCGCCATCGGCGCCACCGCCGACGTGCTGGACCGTGTGGCCGCTCTGGTGGAGGCCGGAGTGGACGTGCTCTGTCTGGACTCCGCCCACGGCCATAGCCGGAACATTCTCCGGGCGGTGGAGCGCATCAAGGCGGTCTATCCCGACGTTCAGCTGATTGCAGGCAACGTGGCTACCGCCGCAGGCACTGAGGCCCTCATCAAAGCGGGCGCAGACTGTGTCAAGGTGGGCATCGGCCCCGGCTCTATCTGCACCACCCGCGTGGTGGCAGGCATCGGCGTGCCTCAGATCACCGCCGTCTATGACGCCGCCTGCGTCGCCGCCAAGTACGGTATCCCCATTATCGCTGACGGTGGCATCCAGTACTCCGGCGACATCGCCAAGGCCCTTGCCGCCGGCGGCAACGTGGTCATGCTGGGCTCCATCCTGGCAGGCTGCGAGGAGTCTCCCGGAGCGACGGAAATTTTCCAGGGCCGTCAGTTCAAGGTCTATCGCGGCATGGGCTCCCTGGCGGCCATGGCCCAGGGTTCCAAGGACCGTTATTTCCAGGAGAACAACAAGAAGCTGGTCCCCGAAGGGGTGGAGGGCCGGGTTCCCTACAAGGGGAGCCTCTCCGACACCATGTACCAGCTCATGGGCGGCCTCCGCTCCGGCATGGGCTATTGCGGCTGCCCCACCATCCCGGACCTCCAGGAGAAGGGCCAGTTCGTCCGCATCACCTCCGCCGGTCTCCGGGAGAGCCATCCCCACGACATCTATATCACCAAGGAAGCCCCCAACTACACCGTCAATACCGCCAACAAGTAAGACAGCAGCCTTTACCGCCCGGCGGGAACGCTCCGTTCCCACCGGGCGGCGCTCTGCCCTGGCGCTTGCGTCTGCCCTGAAAACGCTGTATAATAACCTCATCACGTCTGCCGGGGCATACCCGGAGAAAGGGAATGGGCTAATGGGTAAGATATTCAAATTCCACACAGATGTGGACACAGACCAGATCATCGCCTCTCAGTACCTGCTCTACCCCACGGTGGAGGAGATGAAGTCCCACGCCTTTGAGTCGCTGGACGACACCTTTGCCAGCCGGGTGCAACCGGGTGACTATGTGGTGGCGGCGGAGAACTTCGGCTGCGGCTCCTCACGGGAGCAGGCTCCGGCGGTCTTAAAGGCCCTTGGGGTGCGGGCAGTGGTGGCCAAGAGCTTTGCCCGCATCTTCTTCCGCAACGCCATCAATATCGGCTTGCCGGTGATCGTGTGCAAGGAGCTGTACGACCACGTCCAGGACGGTGAGGAGATGGAGCTGTCCCTTACCGAGGGAGTGGCCACCGTCCTCGGGGAGCAGTTCACCTGCACCCGGCTCAACCCCTATATGCAGCAGATTTTGAACCAGGGGGGCCTGCTGGCCTCGCTGAATGAGGAGGCGTGAGCGATGGGTATGACACTGGCGGAAAAGATCATCGCCTCGGCGGCGGGGGTAGCCTCTGTCCGTCCTGGGGATATCCATACGGTGGAGTTGGATCTGCTCATGAGCAACGACGGCACCACTCACCTCACCATCGACATGTACAACAAGCTGGCCCATCCCCACATCGCCGACGTGAACAAGCTGGTCTGGATCGTGGACCACAACTGCCCCTCGGACAGCCCCAAGACGGCGGCCAGCCAGAAGAAGATGCGGGACTTCGCCAAGGCCCACGGCATCACCTTCTATGAGGGCAAGGGGGTCTGCCATCAGCTGATGATGGAGAACCACGTCCGTCCGGGACAACTCATCTTCGGGGCGGACAGCCACACCTGCGCTTATGGGGCTTTGGGAGCCTTTGGTACCGGCGTGGGCTGCACCGACTACTTATACGCCATGGTCACCGGCCACAGCTGGGTGCTGGTGCCGGAGAGCCTGAAATTCAACCTCCACGGCCGGCTGGACCCCGGCGTCACCGCTCGGGACCTCATTCTCACCATCATCGGGCAGATCGGGGCCAACGGCGCCAACTATAAGGCGATGGAGTTTGGCGGAGAGGGGCTGGCTGCTCTGACCATGTCCGACCGCATCGCCGTCTGCAACCTCTGCGTGGAGGCGGGGGCGAAAACCGCCGTCATGGAAGCAGATCAGGTGGCGCTGGACTATCTCGCCGTCCGGGGCCGGACGCCCAAGGCGGTGTTCCACAGCGACTCGGACGCCGTCTATGCCCAGACCTACGACATCGACCTGGGCAGCATCGTCCCGGTAGTAGCCAAGCCCCACTTTGTAGACCAGGTGGTCCCGGCGACTGAGTGCCGGGGCATCTCCATCGACGAAGCGTTCCTTGGCTCCTGCAATAACGGGCGAATTGAGGACCTCCGGGCTGGAGCGGCGCTGATGCAGGGCCGGAGGGTGGCGGACACCGTCCGCTTCCTGGTAGTGCCCGCCAGCGGCGAGGTCTATCGTCAGGCATTGGCGGAGGGCCTGCTGAAAACCTTTATGGAGGCCGGGGCCATCGTCATGAATCCCAACTGCTCCGTCTGCTGGGGCAGCTGCCAGGGGGTCATTGGCGAGGGGGAGACCCTCATCAGCACCGGCACCCGCAACTTCAAGGGCCGGGCAGGCCATCCCGGCTCCTTCGTGTACCTGGCCTCTGCGGAGACGGTGACCGCCTCCGCCATTCTGGGGGAGATCGCCACGGCGGACCAGCTTCCCCCTGTGGAGGGCTGAATCATGGCAGAGACATTTACCGCCCGCATCTGGGTGCTGGGGGACGACATCGACACGGACATCGTCATCCCCACGGAATACCTGGCCCTGAAAACCGTGAACGATATGCGGCCCTACGCCTTCTCCCCTCTGCGCCCGGAGCTGGCGGCCCAGATCCGGCCGGGAGACGTGATCGTGGCCGGGAGCAATTTCGGCTGCGGCTCCTCAAGAGAGCAGGCCCCGGAGGTCATCAAGGCCCTGGGGGTACGCTGCGTCATCGCCGGGAGCTTTGCCCGCATTTTCTTCCGCAATGCCATCAACAACGGTCTGCTGCTCATTGAGTGTCCCGCCCTCCGGGCCGACGTGGCCGACGGCGACGAGGTGGCGGTGACGGTTGGGAAGGAGATCGTCTGTAAGGGCAAGACCTATCCCATCGCCTCCCTCTCGGACAATCTGCTGGAGATCATCAATGCCGGGGGCCTGGTGAAAGCCATGCGCCGCCGGAACGGCCTGGACTGAGGAGGAGAATATGGGAGCGACCTTTATCGAAAAGCTCATCCGCCGGAACACCGGTCTGATGAACGCAAAGGCGGGAGACATCGTCACCGTGAACGTGGATCGGGTGATGATCCACGACATCTTTATCCCCTTCGTCAAGGACAAATTTGAGGAGATGGGCTTTACCCGTCTGTGGGACCCGGACAAGGTGGTGCTCATCTACGATCACCTGGTCCCCGCCAGCCAGCTGGATGACCCCCGGCACCACCGGATCGGCAACGAATTTGCCGCCCAATACGGCCTGACCCACGTTCACCGCTCCGACGGCATCTGCCATCAGCTCATGACCGAGGCAGGGTATGTGAAGCCGGGAGACGTGGTCTTTGGCACCGACAGCCACACCACCACCTACGGCTGCGTGGGGGCCTTCTCCTCCGGCATCGGCTACACCGAAATGGCGGCCATTCTGGGTACCGGGACATTGTGGGTGAAGATACCGGAGACCATCCGCATCGTCATCGATGGCGTCCTGCCAGAGAATGTGGCGTCCAAGGACGTCATTCTCCGCATCATCGGCGACCTGACTGCCGCCGGGGCGTCCTACTGCGCCCTGGAGTTCTCCGGCTCCTGCGTGGAGGCCATGTCCGTCTCCAGCCGGATGACCATGTCCAACATGGCGGTGGAGGCGGGGGCCAAGTGCGCCCTGTTCACCCCGGATGAAAAGACGGCGGAATACTGTGAAGTTCCCCTGACGGAGGAGCTCCGCACCCTCCATGGGGACGAAGACGCCCGCTATATCCGTACCCTCCACTATCAGGCGGAGGATCTGGTGCCTGTGCTGGCCTGCCCCTCTCAGGTGGACAAAATTCGCCCGGTGAGCGAGCTGGCAGGACTGGAGATCGACCATGTGTTGCTCGGCTCCTGCACCAACGGGCGGCTGGAGGAATTGATGGCGGCGGCGGAGATTTTGCCGGGGCATCAGGTGGCCCCCTTTGTCAAGCTCATCGTCACCCCGGCCAGCCGGAAGGTCTATCTCCAGGCGCTGGAGAACGGTACGTTGGACATCCTGGCAGCGGCAGGGGCCATCATCACCCACCCGGGCTGTGGCCTGTGCTGCGGACGGACGGGGGGCATTCTCACCGCCGGAGAGCGGGTGGTGGCCACCAACAACCGGAACTTCCTGGGCCGGATGGGGACCTCCAAGGTGGAGATCTTCCTGGCCTCCCCCGCCACCGCCGCCGCCTCCGCTATCGCCGGACGCATCGCCGTGCCGGAATAAGGAGCGCACAACGACAGACTGAACTGAGGAGGACACTCCATGAGCATCCATGAGGAATGCGGTGTCTTTGGCTGCTGGGACCCTAAGGGGGACTGCGCCAAGACCACCTATTACGGGCTGTACGCCCTCCAGCACCGGGGCCAGGAGGCCTGCGGCATTGCCACCACCAACGACCGGGAGCTGTCCTACTACAAGGACGTGGGCCTGGTGGGGGATGTATTTGACGAGGAAAAGCTCCGGGAGCTGGGCGGGACTATGGCGGTGGGCCATGTTCGCTACGCCACCACCGGGGCGGGAAAGCGGGAGAACGCTCAGCCCCTGACCCTGAAATATGTCAAGGGCACCCTGGCGGTGGTACACAACGGCAATCTGGTGAACACTGAGGCCCTCCGCCGGGAATACGAGTACAACGGAGCCATCTTCCAGACCACCTCGGACACGGAGATCATCGCCTACGCCATTGCCAGAGAGCGGCTGACCTGTCCCAGCGTAGAGGAGGCGGTGAGCCGGGCGGTGCGCCATCTGAAGGGGGCATTCTCCCTCATCGTCATGAGTCCCCGAAAGCTCATCGCCGCCCGTGACCCCTGGGGCTTCCGCCCCCTGTGCATCGGCAAAAAGGGGGACGCCATCTTCTTTGCCAGCGAGTCCTGCGCCCTGGACGGGGTGGAGGCGGAGTATGTCCGGGAGGTGGAGCCGGGAGAGATTGTGGTGTTGGAACCGCCTGATGAGAAAAACGGCCAGACCGCCTGCACCGTCCGCTCCATCCGCACCAACTGCCAGGGGATGAGCCATCTGTGTATCTTTGAGTACATCTATTTTGCCCGGCCGGACAGCGTCATCTGCGGCCAGTCTGTCCATGAGGCCCGGCGGAATGCGGGTCGCTTCCTGGCCCGCGAGTCCCCGGTGGAGGCGGACGTGGTCATCGGCGTGCCCGACTCCGGCCTGGACGCCGCCATGGGCTACGCCGCCGAGGCCGGCATCCCCTACGGGGAGGGATTTGTGAAAAACCGGTATATCGGCCGGACCTTCATCACCCCCAACCAGCAGAGCCGGGAGCAGGCGGTACGCATCAAGCTGGGTGCCCTCCGGAGCCAGGTGGCGGGGAAACGGGTGGTCATGATCGACGACTCCATCGTTCGGGGTACCACCTGCAAGGCGATCATCAGCCTGCTCCGCCAGGCGGGGGCCAGGGAGGTGCATATGCGCGTCTCCTCCCCGGAATTTATCGCCCCCTGCTACTTCGGCACCGACATCCCGGACAAGGAAAAACTCATCGCCTGTCACTACTCCCTGGAGGAGATCCGGGAGATGACCGGGGCGGACTCTCTGGCCTTTTTGAGCCTGGAGGGGCTGCACCAGATCGCCCCGGACGCTCAGTGCGGCTTCTGCGACGGCTGCTTTACCGAGCGGTACCCCATCTCCGCCGAGGAGATCGGCTGCGCTGCGCCGGGGTGCAGGTGAGATGAAGGAGCAGGCGCTGACGGAGGAATTTCCCGTCAAGATCATCGCCCGTATCCACACGGATTTCTCCACCAAGTTCGGCGTTCCCCGGCAGAGCGGCCTGGTGGACGCCCTGCGGGGAGAGATCGTCTTTGAGCCGGATTATCGGAACCCGGACGCCCTACGTGGCATTGAGGGATTCTCCCACCTGTGGCTCATCTGGCAATTCAGCAAGGCGGTCCGCTCCCGCTGGAGCCCCACCGTCCGCCCGCCCCGGCTGGGAGGGAACGAGAGCATGGGGGTCTTTGCCACCCGCTCCCCCTACCGGCCCAACCCCATCGGCTTGTCTGTGGTGAGACTGGTGTCGGTGGAGAAGAGGCCGGGGACAGGCCCGGTCCTGGTGGTCTCCGGGGCAGACCTGATGGACGGGACCCCCATTTTGGACATCAAGCCCTATCTCCCCTACGCTGACTGCCGCCCGGAGGCCACCGGTGGCTTTACCGACCAGGTGGCCCGACGGACGCTGGAGGTCTCCTTCCCGGAGGAGCTGCTGGAGCGCATCCCCCCGGAAAAGCGGGAGGCGCTCATCGGCGTGCTGGCCCAGGACCCCCGCCCCGCCTACCAGAGCGATCCCAGCCGCCGTTACGGACTGACCTTCGCTGGCCGGGATGTGCGGTTCACCGTGGAGGGAACTCTTCTGACGGTAACAGAAGTGGTCTAGCATTTGCCCTGTTCATAAAATTCCGAGCGCACCCCCTCTGCCGGGAATATCCGGCAGAGGGGGTGCGCCGCTGTTTTACTCTGCTTTAAGGCTCAATTAGGTTTTATCCCTTACAATTTCTTTACAGAAGGGGGCGTTGGCAATGGGCACACAGATGATTTTTCAGCGGTACGAGTTGAAATATCTGCTGACACAGGAGCAAAAGCAGGCGGTCCGGAAGGCCATGGAACCGCACATGGCGCTGGACCGTTACGGTCGCACCACGATTCGCAATCTCTATTTTGACACAGACAGCTATCAGCTGGCCCGTCACTCTATCGAGCACCCTGCCTACAAGGAAAAGCTCAGGATCAGAAGCTATCGGAAGGCCGTTCCAGATTTGCCGGTCTATGTAGAATTAAAAAAGAAGTTTGATTCTGTGGTCTATAAGCGGCGGCTCTCTCTACCGGAAGCGCAGGCGGTAGACTGGCTGGTGGGTCTGAACGCCCCGCCCGTTCGCTCACAAATTGCCAGAGAGGTAGAGTATTTCCGCCAGTATTACCAGACCCTGGCTCCGCGGGTCTATCTCTCCTATGAGCGGGAGGCGTATTATGACCGACGCGGCGGAGATTTCCGGGTCACCTTTGATGAGAACATCCTCTCCCGCACCGCCGACCTGACGCTGGAGGCCGCTCCCTGGGGAGAGGCTCTGTTGGAGCCGGGACTGACCCTGATGGAGATCAAGACATCCGGGGGTATTTCCCTTTGGATGACCCATGTGCTCACTGATTATCACATCTATAAGACATCCTTTTCCAAATATGGGACCGCTTACCAGAATACGCTTCTCCCCTGTATCCAAGGAGGCAGACGATATGCTTGACGCTCTCTTTCAGGGGCTGTTCGACAGCTCCACCACCGCCGTCATCTCCGTGACCGATTTCCTGCTCTGCGTGGGCTGCTCCCTGGTCATCGGTCTGCTGTTGGCCGGGGCCTATCTGTACCGCAGCCGCTACACAAGGAGCTTTGTGGTCACTCTGGCCATCCTCCCCGCCGTGGTCTGCGTGGTCATCATGATGGTCAACGGCAACGTAGGGGCTGGTGTGGCCGTAGCCGGGACGTTCAGCCTGGTCCGGTTCCGCTCCGTCCCCGGCACAGCGAAGGAGATCGGCGCGCTGTTTCTGGCTATGGGGGCCGGACTGATGACCGGGATGGGCTACCTGGGCTTCGCCCTTCTGTTCACCCTCATCCTCTGCGGTGTCACCATGCTCTACACCCGTCTCAGCCTGGGGCTTGGGAAGCGCTCCGCCCTGAACAAGACCCTCCACATCACCATCCCGGAGGACCTGGACTACACCGGGGTTTTTGAAGAGCTGTTTGCTCAGTACGCCACCTCCTGGGAGCTGGTCCGGGTCAAGACCACCAATATGGGCAGCCTCTTTCGCCTGACCTATGACCTGACCCTCCGCAGCCCGGACGTGGAAAAGGAGCTGATCGACCGGCTCCGCTGCCGGAACGGCAATCTGGAGATCACCATTTCCCGTCAGGAGACGGTGGTCACTGAGCTGTAAGGGGGATGTGTTTGGATGAACAAGCGTATCTCCATTCTGCTGGCTCTGCTCCTGTGTTTTTCTCCGGCGCTCACCAGCTGCGAGAGCCAGGCCTCCGATGCAGATACCGAAACCACTGTGGAGAGCGTCTCCACTGACGCCGAGGCAATTACCCTGCTGGACACAGACGATATGTTCACCGACCGGGACTATGAGGTGGGTTATGACGAGAGCGAGTGCGTGGTCATCACCCTGGATGGCGACTCTGCCTCCTGCGATTCGGACAGCGTCACCGTCTCCGGCAGTACCGTCACCATCACCGATGAGGGAACCTATCTCCTCACCGGCGACCTCACCGACGGCATGATCATCGTGGACGCAGACGATTCGGACAAGCTCCAGCTGGTGCTGGACGGAGTGGATATCTGCTCCGGGACCTCCGCCGCCCTCTATGTCCGGCAGGCAGACAAGGTGTTTGTCACTCTGGCCTCCGGCAGCGAGAACACCCTCTCCAACGGGGGCAGCTTTGTGGACATTGATGAGAACAGCATCGACGCCGTCATCTTCTCCAAGGACGACCTGACCCTCAACGGCTCCGGCACTTTAACCATCCAGTCCCCGGCGGGACACGGGATCGTCTCCAAGGATGACCTGGTCATTACCAGCGGGACCTATGACATCACCGCCGCCAGCCATGGCCTCTCCAGCAAGGACAGCGTCCGCATTTCGGAGGGTGCCTTTACCATCGTCTCCGGCAAGGACGGGGTTCATGCGGAGAACGCCGACGACAGCTCTCTGGGCTATCTCTATATCGCCGGAGGCTCCTTTGACATCACCGCCGAGGGCGACGGCCTCAGCGCCGGGAGTGTCCTCCAAATCGACGGGGGGACGTTTACCGTCGCCACCGGCGGCGGCAGCGCCAATGGGGAGAGCGACCGGAACGATAGCTGGTCCCGGTTCGGCGGTATGCAGTACAGCTCCGGCAGCGGCGATGAGGAGTCCGCCAGCGTCAAAGGGATCAAGGCCTCCGGCGATCTGGTGCTCAACGGCGGGACGTTCACCGTTGACGCCGCAGACGACGCACTCCACTCCAACGCAGACATAACGGTCACGGGTGGAAATTACAGCTTGTCCTCCGGGGACGACGGATTGCACGCAGACGGGGCGCTTTCCATCACCGGCGGAACGCTGAACGTCGTCACATGCTATGAGGGCATTGAGGGGCAGAGCATCGATATCTCCGGCGGCAGCATCACTGTGACCGCCAGCGACGACGGCCTGAATGCCTCCGGCGGCAACGACGAGAGCGGCTATTCCGGCTTCGGCGGCGGTATGGATGCCTTCAGCACCGACACGGGCTGCACCATCACCATCTCCGGCGGCAGCCTGACCGTCAGCGCCGGAGGGGACGGCATCGACTCCAACGGCAGTCTCACCGTCACCGGAGGCACGGTCTGGGTGGACGGACCCACCGATAGCGGGAACGGGGCGCTGGACTACGGCACGGAGGCCACGATCTCCGGCGGCACCTTCGTGGCTCTGGGTACCTCCGCCATGGCGGTGAACTTCGGCAGCAGCTCCACCCAGGGCAGCATGCTCATCACCGTCAGCTCCCAGCAGGCGGGCACGGAGATTGCCCTCGCCGACAGCAGCGGTACTGTCCTGGTGTCCGGCACGGCGGGCAAGAGCTATAACTCCGTCCTCATCAGCTGTCCTGGGCTGGCCCAGGGGGAGACCTATACCCTGACCACCGCTTCGGACAGCACGGAGATTACCCTGAGCAGCCTGGTCTACAGCTCCAGCGGCGGAGCCATGGGTATGGGCGGCACTATGGGCGACAACCGGGGCGGCCGGGGTGGGATGCACTGACGGAGCGCTATCTTTATGCGCCCTGACACTTGACATCTCCCGGCTCGACGTGATAACATAAATAAAACAAAGGCGTTTTGCAGAGATGCAAGGCGCCTTTGTCTCGTTTTTGGGGCGGAGCGCGTTCCCTCCGCCTTTCGGAGAGAGAAAAGGGTGATTCTATGTATGAGATGGATTTGATTGAGCGGGCCAACTCGGTCAACGAGCTGCTGGCCCGCTACGGCGTGAAGTTCGGCATCTATAAAAACGGGACCTTCAAGGAGCAGCTGTTCCCCTTCGACGCCATTCCCCGTGTCATCCAGGCGGATGAATTCGACCTGCTGGACCGTGGCCTGCGCCAGCGGGTGAAGGCGCTGAACCTGTTTTTATAGGACATCTACAACGAGAAGAAGATCGTCCGGGACCGGGTAGTGCCGGAGGAGTTTATCTACGCCTCCAGCGGCTACCTGCCCCAGTGTGAGGGCATCCGGCCTCCCGGCGGGGTGTTCTCCCACATCTCCGGCATCGACCTGGTGCTGGGGAAGGACGGGAGCTGGTACATTCTGGAGGACAATCTCCGGGTGCCCTCCGGGGCCTCCTATCCCCTGATCGTCCGGGACCTGTGCCGCCGGAGCAGCCCCCGCACCTTCCAGGAGTTCCACATCGAGGACAACCGGAACTACGCCCAGCTGCTGCGCCACACTATGGACTACGCCAACGTGGGCGGTCTGACGGTGGTGCTCACCCCCGGACGGTACAACGCCGCCTATTTTGAGCACTCCTATCTGGCGGAGCAGACCCACTCCCCTCTGGTCAGCGGTCAGGACCTAGTGGTGGAGGAGGACGGGGTCTATCTCCTGGACTACACCGGCAAAAAAGAGCGGGTGGGGGCGGTCTACCGCCGCATCTCCGACGATTTCCTGGACCCCCTCAGCTTCCGTCCGGAGTCCCTCATCGGCGTACCCGGTCTGTTCCAGGCCTACCGGAAGGGCCAGGTGGCCATTCTCAACGCCCCGGGCAACGGGGTGGCGGACGACAAGGGCATCTATTATTTTGTTCCCAAGATGATTCAGTACTATCTGGGAGAGACACCCATCCTCTCCAATGCACCCACCTATCTGCCCTTCTACGAGGAAGATATGAAGTACGTTCTGGAGCATCTGGACACACTGGTACTCAAGGACGTGGCTGAGGCGGGGGGCTACGGGGTAGTCTTTGGCAGCAAGATGTCAGCACGGCAGAAGGAGGACTTTGTGGCTCTGCTGAAAGCGGAACCCCGCCGGTTCATCGCCCAGGAGGTCATCGACTTTCAGGACCTGGACATCATGGATAACGGCATCCGGGTTCCCCGGAAGGCCGACCTGCGGGCCTTCGTTCTCTCCGCCGAGGAGCCGGTGGTGTGGAAGAGCGGCCTGACCCGGTTCTCCCGGAACCCGGATTCCTTCATAGTCAACTCATCTCAGGGAGGAGGATTTAAGGACACATGGGTATTAAGTCGATAGAGGTCACCGACCGGCTGTACTGGCTGGGCCGGTATTCCGAGCGGGTGTACACCTCTCTCCGGCTGTTCGCCAAGAGCTATGACGATATGCTGGACAAGGGGGACACCTATGGGGAGCTGTGCCGCTCTCTGGAAATCCCCAACATCTACCCCACGGCGCAGAATTTTCTCCGCCGCTACCCCTTTGACGAGAGCGACCCCAACTCCATCGCCAGCAACCTCCGTCGGGCCTACGACAATGCCGTCGAGCTGCGCCAGGAGATCGGCACCGAGGAGCTGAGCTACATCCAGCTGGCGGTCTACGAGATGAACCGCGCCCGTCTCAGCGACGCCCCCATGCTGGAGTTCCAGAAAATTGCGGACAACATTCTGGCCTTCTGGGGTATCATCGACGACCAGGTGGAGGACGAGAACACCCGGAATATCATCAAGGTGGGCAAGCGGGTGGAGCGCATCGACCTCTTTGGTCGGCTCCACGCCTCCCAGGTGGATCTGCACCGGGAGGTCCGGCGGCTTCAGGGACGCATCGACCGGTGCACCATCCGGTATGACCGGGCGTGCCTGGCAGAGCTGGGCCGTCTGGTGGAGGCAGAGCCTCTGGACTACAGCGCCATCGTGCAGACGGTGGAACGACTGACGGCGGTGTGAGATGGCGGAGACGCTGTGTTATGCGTACGAGCTGAGCCTCCGGTTCTCCCGCCCTGCCCATGACCACAGCTACCTTCTTCGTCTCTCTCCCCCGTCCAATGAAGGGCAGCAGGTTTTGGAGCAGCGGCTGGAGCTGTCCCCCTCCCATCAGGGGGCGGAGACTGCCGACGCCTTTGGCAATCGCTGCTGTTACGGGCATATTATCCGGTCCCATCAGCAGTTTCAGGCCGTCGCCACCGGACGGGTACGCACCGGCCTGTCCGACGGAATGGCCGAGCCTGACCCGGTCCGGTGGGGCATGATGAAGTCTCCCTCTCCCTACACCCGACCTGGCCCGCACTTGCTGGCCCTCTCCCGCCGCTTGGCGGATACCTGTGACCGCTCCCCTCTGGAGCGGGCCTGGGCGCTGGCCCAGGGAGTACACGATGAGCTGACCTACTGCCCCAGAGCGACGGACACCCACACCACCGCCGAGGAGGCGCTGGCCCTGGGAGAAGGGGTCTGCCAGGATTACGCCCACATTTTGCTGGCCCTCTGCCGTCTGGAGGGCATCCCCGCCCGGTATATGGCGGGGATGCTGGTGGGAGAGGGGGCCAGCCACGCCTGGGTGGAGGTGCTCAGCCAGGGCCGCTGGTACGGCCTGGACCCCACCAACCTTCTCCCCGTCCGGGAGCAGCATATCGTTCTGGCCTGGGGCCGGGATAGCGGCGACTGTCCCCTGAACCGGGGCAGCTTTCTGGGCGGCGGCGATCAGCTCCAGACCGTCCGGGTGTCCGTCCACCCCGTTACGACCCCCTGACTGGTTCCGTTTGACACAAAAAAAGGAGGAAGCAGTATGATACAGACAGTGGCATCCATTCCCCTGCCTGTCTTTGAAAATCTGGTCATTCAGAAAAACCGCCTGACCCCCACCGGGGGCCAGGTCTGCGGCAGGCGCATCAGCATCGTCACCGGCATCCACGGAGATGAGCTGGAGGGGCAGTACGTCTGCTACCAGGTGAACCGGCGCATTGCCGCCCACCCGGAGTATCTGGCGGGGACGGTGGACCTTTACCCCGCCATGAATCCCCTGGGCATCGACTCCGTGACCCGTGGCATCCCAGGCTTTGACCTGGATATGAACCGCCTCTTTCCCGGCAGCCGGGACGGGACGATGACGGAGGATATGGCCGCCCGCATTATGGAGGATTTACTGGGCTCCGACCTGTGCCTGGACATCCACGCCAGCAATATCTATCTCACCGAGCTGCCCCAGATCCGCATCAACGAGCTGTTCCGTGACCGGCTGATGGACTACGCCAAGCTGGCCAACGTGGACTTTATCTGGGTCCACGGGGCCAGCACGGTGCTGGAGTCCACCCTGGCCCACAGCCTTAACAGCCGGGACGTGCCTACCCTGGTGGTGGAGATGGGGGTAGGAATGCGCCTGACCCCCGCCTACGGCGACCAGCTCACCGAGGGCATTTTCCGGCTCATGGCTGAGCTGGGCATCTGGACGGGACCGGTGGTTCCGGTGCGAACCCCTCTCATCTCCGAGGAGGACGACGCCATCTGCTACCTGAACGCCCCGGTGTCCGGCATCTTTTTGAAGGAGCAGTCCCACGGGGCCACCCTCTCCGCCGGAGATCGCATTGGCTCTGTGGTAAACCCCCTCACCGGAGAGCTGCTCCAGGAGATCACCGCCCCGGCGGACGGGCTGCTGTTCACTATCCGGGAATACCCCGTGGTGGACGAGGGCTCTCTGCTGGCCCGTATCCGCAAGGAGGCGATGTGACATGAGACAGTCGGTCATCTATGAGATCCCCTCCCTCTACCGGGAAAACTTCCGGGTCCATGGCTACACCTTCGGCCAGGGGGAGCGCTCCCTCTGCGTGGTGGGCAGCCTCCGGGGCAACGAGTATCAGCAAATTTACACCTGCTCCCAGCTGGTGAAGGCCCTCCGCCGGGCGGAGCAGCGGGGGGAGCTGAATCCCGGAAAGGAGATTCTGGTGCTCCCCTCTCTGAACCCCTACTCCATGAACGTGGGCAAGCGGTTCTGGCCAACGGACAACACGGACATCAACCGGATGTTCCCCGGCTACGACCTGGGGGAGACCACTCAGCGCATCGCCGACGGGGTGTTCCGCCAAATTTCCCGGTACGACAACGGCATTCAACTGGCCTCCTTCTACATGCCGGGCCGGTTTCTGCCCCATATCCGCATTATGCGCACCGGGTTTGAGAACGTGGAAAAGGCGGAGTGGTTTGGCATGCCCCACATCGTTCTCCGGGACCCCCGGCCCTACGACACCACCACCCTGAACTACAACTGGCAGATCTGGGACACCAATGCCTACAGCCTCTATACCACGACCACCACCTCCATCGACGAGGAGAGCGCCGATCAGGCGGTGCGGGCCATCTTCCGGTTCCTCAGCCGGGAGGGCATCCTCAACCGGCCCATTCAGGGGGGCTTCCGCTCTCAAATTTGGGAGGACGGCAGCCTGGCCTCCGTCCGGCCCCGGTACGCGGGCATCTTCCGCCCCGTCTGCAAGCCGGGGGACCGGGTCGTCGCCGGCGACCCCCTGGCGGAGATTCTGGACCCAGGCGCAGGAGAGACGATGGAGCGACTTCTGGCTCCCTGCGACGGGGTGGTGTTCTTCCTTCACGACGACCCCATGACCTACGCCAATACCGCTGTGGTCAAGCTCCTGCCGGAGCAAATCTGATTAAAAAAGCAAACACCCGCCAAACCTCGCAGCAGCGAGGTTTGGCGGGTAGTTTTTTCTCTGCCGAGGAGTATTATGTCGGCATGACCGGAATCGTTCCGCTGTCACAGAATAAACCAGATCTCCCCATCTCTGACCTGGCACTGCCGTCCCAGAGGCAGGGTTCCGTTGGGACAGCAGTGGCCGCACTGGAGCCCCGCCGTCACCGGGCCATGAAACGCCCGGAAAAAATCCCGGAACAGAGCGTCAGCTCCGTAGGCCGGGTACCGCCTGTTCTCACAGTCGGCAAACCGGCCCAGCAGTATCGCCGAGGCTTTTTCAAAAACGCCGGCACTTTTCAGCTGAAAGAGCATCCGTTCCAGGGACGGCACCGGCTCTCTCACATCCTCCAAAAACAGGACGGCTCCCGCCGTCTCCGGGAACCAGGGCGTTCCCAGCAGAGAGGCCAAAACCGTCAGGTTACCGCCGACCAGGGGGCCAAAAGCATTTCCCGGTCGCAGAACCGTCAGCGCCCTTCCTCCCGGATTGTGGAACACCGTCCGCCCGCTGGCGGCAAGCATGGTCAAAAGGCACGCCTCCGTCTCCCGGTGGGGCTGTTCAGCCAGATCAGGCCACGCCATAGGGCCGTGCCAGGAGGGCAGGCCACATTGCCTCCACAGAGCAGCGTGGAGGGCGGTGATATCGCTGTACCCGATGACCGGCTTGGGGTGGGCGGCGATCAGGCCGTAATCCAGCAGCGGCATCACCTGTGCACAGGTGTAGCCGCCGCGAACACACCAGATACCCTGTACTGTGTCGTCTGCAAAGGCCGCGTGGCCGCAGGCGGCGCGCTCCTCTGGCGTCCCGGCGGCATCGCCGTGTACGTTCCGCCGAAGCGGTTCATCCAGGAGGGCTCAAAATCCCAGACGCTCCAATGCCCGGACCGCCTGATGTCGCGCCTCCGGCAGAACCGGGGACGCGGGTGCGGTGAGCCACACCCGGTCGTCCGGCCTCAGCGGGGGCAGGGTCACTGTGCGTCCGCCTCCCCGGTCAGATAGTCCACGGCAATCTGTGCGTGGAGAGCAGCGGCAATAGGCAGCGCCTCCTCTGACACCCGAAACTGTGGGGTATGAGAGCGCCAGCGCTCCGGCCAGGCCGGGTCCGCTGTCCCCAACTGGAAGTAACAGCCGGGGGCCTGGTGACTGAAATAGCCGAAGTCATCCGTTCCCATGGACGGCTCTGTACCCACATGAACCTTTTCCGGGCCAAGCAGTCTGGCGGCGCTCCGGCGCACCAGTCGGGTCATAGCGGGGTCGTTTCGGACGCCGGGATAGCTCTCCTCGATGACCACCTCCGCCTGACAGCCCATGGCCCTGGCGACTGTTTCCACCATCTCCCGGAACAGGGCGGTGATTTCCCGGCGCTGGGCATCTCCCAGAGTGCGGATAATACCGGTGAGCTGCGCCTCTGTATCCAGCACGTTCCCTGCCACGCCGCTGTGGAAGGTGCACACTGAGATGACCACCGGATCGGTGGGGGCCGTTCTTCGGCTCACCAGGGTCTGGATGGCGGTGACGATCTGCGCCCCTGCTACGATCACATCATCCCCCTCGTGGGGCTTTGCCCCGTGGGCGCCCCGGCCCCGGAGAATGATCTGAAAGGGGTTGGATGCAGCGCAGATACGTCCCTCCATCACCGAGATCTCCCCTGCCGGGAGCTGGCTGTCACAGTGAAGGCCGAAGACAGCGTCCACATGGGGATGCTCCATACACCCCGCCTGAATCATAGGCTGTGCGCCCCCGTCCCCCTCTTCGTCCGGCTGGAAGAAGAACTTGACGTTTCCCGGCAGTTCCTCCCGGTGGGCGGCCAAAAGCTGGGCCGTTCCCAACAGGGCAGCGGTGTGAAAATCGTGTCCACAGGCGTGCATGACCCCCTCGTTTCTGGATGCCCAGGGCAATCCGCTCTCCTCCCGGATGGGCAGAGCGTCCAGCTCCGCCCGGATCGCCACCGTCTTTCCCGGTCTGCCGCCCCGTAAGAGCCCCACAATGCCCGTCTCCGTCACCCGATCCGCCTCCAGTCCCAGAGCCAGCAGCCGTCGCTCCACCAACACAGAGGTCTCCTGCTCCTGCCGCCCCAGTTCCGGGTTCTGATGGATAATGCGGTATAAATCCCTCATTTTTCCCGACAGGGCCTCCGCCTCCTGTCTCCAGTTTTCATTGGCAATCCCTTCGCTGCTCATGTCTCCACGCTTCCTTTCCAAGCACGAATGATTGATTTATTGTACCATATCCCGGTTCACATCTTCAAGTCCCACGCCGTCTCTTGACAAATTTTCTATTACAGGGCGAAACTGACCTTGCAATTCTGCCATTTTGTCCATTTTCTCCCTTCCATTGACATAGTATAATAAACACTGTCCCGGCAGACACCCGTCCGCCTTATTTTTATGTCAACTCATGCTGTGAGGGAGGGTCTTTATGCTCCTGATTTTCAGTAAAATGCTCACCATCGGCCTGCTGCTTGGCATCGGCGTTCTGCTGTTCCGATTGGGGATTGTCTCCGAGCAGGGCAGCAAGGAGCTGTCCGCCATGATCGTCCAGCTGTGCAGCCCGGTGATGATCGTGGTCAGTGCCCTGGAGGACACCTCCGAGTTTACTCTGGAAAAGCTGGGGATCACTGCTCTGGTCTGTGCGGTGATCTATGGCTCCTTCCTGGCTGTAGGTACGCTGATGCCTATTCTGACCAGGACCCCCAAGGAGGAGCACGTCTCCTATCATATGCTCTCTCTCTTTGGAAATGTGGGCTTTGTAGGCATTCCGGTAGCCCTCTCTATTCTGGGCTCCTCCTCCATGCTGTATGTGGTCATCTTCAACGTGATGTACTCTCTGCTCTTTTATAGCTATGGATACCATGCCATGTCTAAGGCTGTGGGGAAGCCCATTCCCTTCCGCCTCTCCTCCCTGTTCAATCCCGGCCTGGTAGCCTGTTACATTGCTATCGCCCTCTATCTGCTGCCCATCTCCGTCCCGGAATTTCTGGGAGACGCGCTCAGCTATGTGGGCAGCTGCACCACCTTTCTCTCCATGGTGGTGCTGGGGGTGAGTCTGGCCTCTACCTCTCTGAAAAAGGTGCTGACCAACGTCCGGGTCTATCTCTTCCTGGCGGTTCGGATGCTGGCCCTGCCCATTCTGCTGGCTTTGATTCTGCGTCCCCTGCTGTCGGACAGCATGATGGTTTCCGCCCTAGTACTCATGGCCGCCATGCCCGCCGGAAATATGCCGGTCATGCTGGCCCACCAGTACGATATGGATACGGACACCCTGACCAGCGGCGTCATCACCTCCACTCTGCTGTGCCTTGTGACCATTCCCATCGTCTCCTCCTTCTTCCCGGCGTGAAGCCAATAAACAGCCCGTTCCTTTTGGAATAGCTCCAAGAGGAACGGGCTGTTTTACTTTTTTGGTTATCTGCTGTACAAATCCTCGGCATAAATTCCCTGGTCGATCAGCTCCCGGAAAGACTGAACCACCAGGGGCTTATCCTCCCGATAGGTGACGCCAAACCATTTATCTCTCGTCTCCAGCACCTGGACGGAAACCTCTCCCCGTTGGAGCAGATCATCCATGACGATGGGGAGCAGGAACTCCTCCTTCATAGGGTCGGTCATCCGCTCTAGGAAGGACCGGAACTCCCGGTCGAGGATGTGGAGCATCTCTCCGGTCAGGCCCCACATATTCATGGAGACATGGCTGTTGCCGTCGATGGGAGTAAACGTCTCTCCCTCCTGGATGGCAGCTCCGTCGTCTGTCTTGACGATGTGTTTGGTCTCCTTCACCGTCACAAGCCGGAAGTTCTCATCCACCTGGCAGATGCCCCGGGTGACGCCCCCGTGTTCACTGAGGATATTGTTCAGGATAAAGCCCGCCATGCAGAACCGCCGCTCCGCGCCACTGTTCTCCAGCAGAAAGGCGCGCAGGCTGATAAACGCCTCCTTGCCGTAATAGTCGTCGGCATTGATGACTACAAAAGGCTCCCGGATCAGCGCCCGGCAGGCCAGCACTGCCTGTCCGGTACCCCAGGGCTTGGTTCGTCCTTCCGGGAAGGTATAGCCCTCCGGCAGATCCCGAAGCTCCTGGAACGCATAGTCTACCCGAACGCCCCGCCGGGCGCAGATGCCCTCGATCCGGTCTCCGATGGCAGTTCGGAAGTCTGCCTCGATATCCCGTCGGATAATAAATATTACCCGGGTATAGCCCGCCTCGATGGCGTCGTGAACGGAGTAATCCATAATAATCTCGCCGTTGGGGCCAACCGGCTCCAGCTGCTTGATGCCGCCTCCAAACCGGGAACCCAACCCCGCGGCCATGATCACAAGGGCAATCTCCTGCTGCCCCGGAATTTCTTTCTCCATCTCTGTCTCCTCCAAAACTGTGTCCGTTCAAGGATAACACATCTTCCCTGAAAAGACAAGAGCCGATTCAAAAATTCTGTTTTCTTGCAGGTTTTGTTGTGGAATTTGGAAAAGCGCTTGTGCAAAAGGGAAATTCAGTATAATATATCAATAGACTCTGAACATATCCTGGCAGCATTTTCCACCACCTGTGGACAACTCGCTATGATTTCGGGGAGGTATCTCATGATCGTCAGTATGTTTGAGGTGGCCGGGCCTATCATGGTCGGGCCCTCCAGCTCCCACACAGCCGGGGCCGCCCGCCTGAGCCGTCTGGCTACTCTGTTTCTCAGTCAACCATTTACCCACGTCTCCTTCGGTCTCCACGGCTCCTTCGCCCGAACCTATCATGGCCACGGCACCGATTTGGCTCTGGTGGCCGGAGTTCTGGGGATCCGGCAGGAGGATGAGGAGATGAAGCGCTCCTTCCAGGTCGCCCAGGAACGGGGCATCACCTATGAATTCTATCCCACCGACCTGGGGGACGCCCATGAGAATTCGGTAGCCATGGATTTCACCCTCCGGGATGGCAGCCATACCCAGATCGTGGGC
>JAJBTD010000161.1 GCA_020861055.1 Clostridiales bacterium
CCCTCTCCGCTGTGCGGCAGGTGAAGGAGGAGCTGGGGCTGCACAAAGTCCTGGGGGTGTCCAACATCTCCTTCGGCCTGCCGGACCGCACCCGCATCACGGAGAGCTTTCTGGTCCAGGCCATGGGGTGCGGCCTCGATCTCCCCATCATCAACCCCAACCAAAAGCAGATGATGGACGCCGTGGCCACCTTCCGGGTACTGTCCGGGGAGGACCGGGACGCCGCCGCCTATATCCAGCGGTTCGCCGCTGCCCCCGCTGCCGCATCTGCGGTCCCCACTGCCCCGGTGGGGGGAGAGAATATGGACATGGCTACCGCCGTGGGAAAGGGACTGAAGGACGAGTGCCGCCGCCTGACGGTGGAGCTGCTGAAAACAAAGACGGAGCTGGAGATCGTCAACGAGGAGCTCATCCCCGCCCTGGACCTGGTGGGGGAGCGGTACGAGCGGCAGGAGATCTTCCTCCCCCAGCTCATCAACTCCGCCAACGCCTCCTGCGAGGCCTTTGAGGTCATCAAGCAGTCCATCCTCGACCGGGGCGGAGAGTCCGTCTCCAAGGGCAAGATCGTCATGGCCACGGTGGAGGGGGACATCCACGATATCGGCAAGAACATCGTCAAGGTCATCCTGGAGAACTATGGCTATCAGGTCATCGACCTGGGCCGGGACGTGCCGGTGCAGAAGGTGGTGGACGCCGCCATCGCCTACGACGTGCGCCTGGTGGGCCTCTCCGCCCTGATGACTACCACGGTGGAGAGCATGCGCCGCACCATCGCCGCCCTGCACGCGTCCGGTCACCCTTGCAAGATCTGGGTGGGCGGCGCGGTGCTCACCCCGGAGTACGCCAAAGAGATCGGGGCGGACTTCTACGCCAAGGACGCACGGGAGAGCGTGGAGATCGCCCGGAAGGTGCTTGGCTGAACGATTCCCGAAATTATTTTGAAAAAATCGGGAAAAACCCTTGCAAATGGGAACACTTTATAGTATAGTAACTCAGGATTACGCACACCAGGGGGATTTTGCGCCCTGTTGCCGCATGCGGTGGACGCAGAGGATGAACCCGGTGGAGGGATCAACAAATTTTTTAGGAGGAATCAATCCATGGCAGTCGTATCTATGAAACAGCTCCTGGAGGCCGGCGTTCACTTCGGCCACCAGACCCGTCGGTGGAACCCCAAGATGGCCGCTTACATTTACACCGAGCGTAACGGCATCTATATCATCGACCTGCAGAAGACCGTGAAGAAGCTGGAGGAGGCCTATACCTTCGTCAAGGACATCGCCGCCGAGGGCAAGACCGTCCTCTTCGTGGGCACCAAGAAGCAGGCCCAGGACGCCATCCGCGAGGAGTCCGGCCGCTGCGGTATGTTCTATGTGAACTCCCGCTGGCTGGGCGGTATGCTGACCAACTTCAAGACCATGCGCACCCGTGTGGACCGTCTGGCGCAGCTGAAGAAGATGCAGGAGGACGGCACCTTTGATATGCTCCCCAAGAAGGAGGTCATCAAGCTGCTCCACGAGATGGAGAAGCTGGAGAAGTACCTGGGCGGCGTCAAGGATATGAAGACCCTGCCCGGCGCTATCTTCGTGGTGGACCCCCGGAAGGAGCACAACGCCATCGCTGAGGCCCGGAAGCTGGGCATCCCCGTGGTCGCCATTGTGGACACCAACTGCGACCCCGACGAGGCCGACTATCCCATCCCCGGCAACGACGACGCTATCCGCGCCATCCGCCTGATCTCCGGCGTGATTGCCAATGCCGTCATCGAGGGCAAGCAGGGCAACGACGAGGCCGCCGAGGCGGAGGAGAAGGCCGCCGAGTGAGGTCGGCCGGACAACGATACGATTAACAGGAGGTAGTATATCATGGCTGCTATTAGCGCAAAGCTGGTCAAGGAGCTCCGGGAGCTGACCGGCGTTGGTATGATGAACTGCAAGCAGGCTCTGGTGGCTTGCGACGGCGACAAGGACAAGGCCATCGACTGGCTGCGGGAGAAGGGCCTGGCCGCTCAGACCAAGAAGGCCGGCAAGGTCGCCGCCGAGGGCGTGTCCTACGCCATGGTGGACGACAATGGCGTGGGCGTGGTGCTGGAGGTCAACTCTCAGACCGACTTCGTCGCTAAGAACGACATTTTCCAGGCCTTCGTCAAGGATGTGGCCCTGGTGGTGGCACAGCAGAACCCCGCCGACGTGGAGGCCCTGAAGAACGCCACCTATCCCGGCACCGACCGGACCGTGGACGCCGTCACTGCCGACAAGGTGCTGTCCATCGGCGAGAACATCCAGATCCGCCGCTTCGTCCGCTATGAGGGCGGCGTCAACGTCCCCTATGTCCACATGAACGGCAAGATCGGCGTCCTGGTCAACCTGGCCGTGGAGGGCATCGACGACACCGCCGCCGTGGTGGAGCTGGGCAAGGACCTGGCCATGCAGATCGCTGCCATGAGCCCCACCTACGTCTCCTCCGCTGAGGTCCCCGCCGACGAGGTGGAGAAGGAGAAGGCGGTGCAGTTGGCCAAGGCTCTGGAAGAGGGCGCTGCCAACACCAAGCTGCCTGAGGCCAAGCGGCAGATGATCGCCGAGAACAAGGTCAAGGGCCGTATGAACAACTATTTCGCCGAGGTGTGCCTGCTCAACCAGGGCTACGTCAAGGAGAACAAGACCACCGTGGACCAGCACGTCAAGGCTGTCGCCAAGCAGCTGGGCGGCAAGATCACCGTGGTGAAGTTCACGCGCTTCGTCACCGGCGAGGGCATCGAGAAGAAGGAGGACGATTTCGCCGCAGAGGTCGCCTCCATGATCAAGTGAGTTGCCCATCAAGACAATGAGACAGGAGCTGCCCCGGCCAGTGATGGTCGGGGCAGCTTGTTTACCACAAACAAATGTTATGTCAACAAACAGGCAAGACGTTGACAGGGCAATCGCCCCAGAGCAACGGCAACAGCCAGTGCCGCCCCTGAAAGGGGCTGACCCTGGCTGTTGCCCATTTTTATGGCTGTGGCGACAGCCGGAGCTGCCGCCACAGGTTGTAGATGGAGGGTATGCTGAGGCTTAGCCGTACAGGTCGCCCAGCTTCTTCAGGTGCTCGTAGCGGGCCATAGCGGTGTCCTCGGACTTCTGGAACAGCTTCTCGGCGCGCTCCGGGAAGGAACGGGTCAGAGCGGAGAACCGGGCCTCGCCCATCATGAAGTCACGATAGCCAGGCTTGGGCTCCTTGGAGTCCAGAGTGAACGGGTTCTTGCCCTCGGCCTTGAGGGCCGGGTTGTACCGGAACAGGTTCCAGTAGCCGCAGTTGACGGCCTTCTTCATCTCGGCCTGGCAGTTGGTCATGCCGCCCTTGATGGAGTGCAGCTCGCAGGGGCTGTAGCCAATGATGAGGGAGGGGCCGGGATAGGCCTCGGCCTCCACCATGGCCTTGATGCACTGAGCGGGGTTGGCGCCCATGGCCACCTGGGCCACATAGACGTAGCCATACTGCATCTGGATCTCAGACAGGCTCTTCTTGGCGATCTCCTTACCGGCAGCGGCGAACTGTGCCACAGCGCCGATGTTGGTGGACTTGGAGGCCTGTCCGCCGGTGTTGGAGTAGATCTCGGTATCGAACACGAAGATGTTTACATCCTCGCCGGAGGCCAGGACATGGTCCACGCCGCCGTAGCCGATGTCGTAGGCCCAGCCGTCGCCGCCGAAGATCCAGCAGGACTTCTTGTTCAGATAATCCTTCTGCTTCAGGATCTCCTGAGCGGCCTCGCAGCCGCAGGCCTCCAGGGCGGCGATGAGCGCCTTGGTGGGCGCCTGGTTGTCGGCGGAGGAGTTGTAGGTGTCCAGCCAGGCAGCGGCAGCGGCCTTGACCTCGTCTCCGGCAGTCTCGGCCAGAGCCTCGACCTTGGCCTTCAGGGAGTCACGGATGGCCTTCTGGCCCTGATACATACCGAAGCCGTGCTCGGCGTTGTCCTCAAACAGGGAGTTGGCCCAGGCGGGACCCTTGCCCTCCTTGTTGACGGTGTAGGGAGAGGTAGCAGCGGTGCCGCCCCAGATGGGGG
>JAJBTD010000025.1 GCA_020861055.1 Clostridiales bacterium
TATTCGCTACTCTTTTTTTCTCTTATCTGTTAAGCATCATTGTAACACCTACACACGGGCTGTTTTTCGGATAACTTCTCCGTTGCAAATCCCACGCCAGGCTGATATAATAAACTGTCATGTTATGAAAAAAGTGAGCGAGGTGCCGGCGTGTACTTAAAAGCACTGGAAATACAGGGGTTCAAATCCTTTCCCGATAAAACCGTTCTCACCTTCGGAGAGGCCATCACCGCCATCGTCGGGCCAAACGGCAGCGGCAAATCGAATATTTCCGACGCCATCCGCTGGGTCATGGGGGAGCAGTCCACCAAGGCCCTCCGGGGCGGAAAGATGGAGGATGTGATCTTCGGCGGCACCCAGCAGCGGAAGCAGACGGGGTATGCGGAGGTCTCCCTCATCCTGGACAACTCCGGCCATATGCTCCCCATGGAGGAGAGCGAGGTCATGGTCACCCGACGGTATTACCGCTCCGGGGAGAGCGAATACTATATCAACCGCCAGTCCTGCCGCCTGCGGGACATCAACGAGCTGTTCATGGACACCGGCCTGGGCCGGGAGGGATATTCCATTATTGGCCAGGGCAAGATAGACGAGATTTTGTCCACCCGCGGTCAGGAGCGGCGGGCGGTCTTTGAGGAGGCGGCGGGCATCTCCCGCTTCCGCCACCGGAAGGAGGAGGCGGAGCGCAAGCTGGAGCGGACGGAGGACAACCTCCTGCGCATTGGGGACAAGATCTCCGAGCTGGAGCTTCAGGTGGAGCCCCTTCGGGAGCAGTCCGCCAGGGCGAAGGAGTTTTTGCTCTACCGGGACGAGCTGCGGGGGCTGGAGATCTCCCTGTGGATGGACCAGCTGGACCGGCTCCGCCAGGGCAACCGGAAGCTCTACAGCGACTACGACGCCGCAGTCCGTCAGCGGGACGAGGCCGCCGCCCAGCAGGAGGAGCTGTACCACCGGACGGAGGAGCTGTCCGCCCAGATGCGGCAGCTGGACGTGGAAAACGACCAGCTCCGGGCACAGCTCTCCGGCCTGACTGCGGAGGCCAATCAGAGAGAATCGGACATCGCCATTTTGAAAAACAAGGTCCAGAACAACCGGGAGAACGCCCAGCGTCTCTCCCAGGAGCTGGACCAGCAGGAGGGCCGGGCGGACTCGGTGGCCGCCCAGATCGGACAGAGAGAGGCCCGATTGGAGGAGCTGCGGGCAAATCAGCGGGAGCTGACCCGCGCACTCAGTGAAAAGCAGCTGGCAGGGGAGACCCTCGCCGCCCAGGCGGGCAGTCTGGGACAGGAGATCGAGAAGCTCCGGGCGAGAGCAACGGCGGAGACCGCCTCCGCCGCCGACGCCAGGGCGCTGCTCTCCGCCCTGGCCGCCGCCCAGCAGGAGCTGCTGGACCGGGACACCGCCATCAAGACCCAGCTGCAGGAGAACGCCCAGCGGCTGGAATCCCTCCGGGCGGAGGCGGCGGACAAGCAGAGCCAGCTCAGTGAGGCCCGGAATCAGGCGGAGGAGCTGGCCAACCGGATCAGCGGCTATCAGCTCCGGCTCCAGACCCGGCAAAAGCGGCTGGACGCCTGCACCGGTCAGGCCAACCGTCTGACCATGGAGGACAACGACCTCCAGAGCCGGATCAAAATGCTCACCGAGATGGAGAAACTGTACGAGGGCTATTCCAAGGCGGTGAAGTCGGTGATGCAGGCCACCCAGCGGGGGCGGTTGAAGGGCATCCACGGCCCGGTGGCGGGGCTGCTCCGGGCGCCGGAGGAGTACACCGTAGCCATTGAGATCGCCCTGGGCGCCGCTATGCAGAACATCGTGGTGGACCGGGCCGAGGACGGCAAGGCCGCCATCGAATATTTGAAGCACCGGGACGGGGGCCGGGCCACCTTTCTGCCTCTGTCGGACATCCGCCCCGGCGCGCTCCGGGAGCGGGGGCTGGAGCAGGAGCCGGGCTTTGTGGGCATCGCCTCCACCCTCATCCGGTATGACAGCCAATATGAGAACGTGTTTTCCAACCTCCTGGGCCGGGTGGTGGTCTGTGACAGCATGGACAGCGCCATCCCCATGGCCCGGAAGTACGGCCACCGGTTCCGCATCGTCACCCTGGACGGCCAGGTGCTCAATCCCGGCGGCTCCATGACCGGCGGCTCCGTTAGCCGGAGCGCGGGCATCCTGTCCCGGGCCACCGAGCTGGAGCACTTAAAGGAGCAGGCCGTAGGCGTCCGGCAGAGCCTGGAAAAGGCCAGGAGCATTCTGGACGGGGCGAAGCGGGACGTCTCCGCCGCAGGCTACGAGGTGGAGACCGCCCAGGGCCAGAAGCGGGAGCAGGACGACCAGGTGCTCAAGCTGGAGGGGGAGATGGGCCAGTACCGCATCCTCATCGAAGCCCTGGAGCAGCAGGAGCAGGCCAGCCGGACAGAGCTGGAGAGCCTGGCGGGCCGGAGCGCCCAGACGGAGACGGACACCCGGAGCGCAGAGGAGCGCATCGCCCAGCTGGAGCAGCAGGCCCAGGCCACCCGGCAGGAGAGCGCGGGCAAGGAGGAAGACCAGTCTGCCCTGCGCACCCGGCAGGAGACGCTGCAAAACGAGATCGCCGCCCTCCGGGCGGAGCTGGCCGCGTTAGAGGCGGAGGAGAGCGCCACCGAGGCCGCCCTCAACGAGCTGAAATCCATGGAGCGGGACATCACCGGTGACCGGGAGTCCCGGCTGGCCCAGATCCGGGAGTTCGAGGGGAAAAACGAGAGCCTCCAGAGCCAGATCGAGAGCGCTCAGCAGGCGCTGACCGGTATCTATCAGCGACAGGCCGCCCAGCAGAGCCAGATCGACGACCTGAACGGACAAAAGCTGGCCCTAGAGGGCCGCCGGAACCAGACGGACAAGGCTGCCCGGGAGAAGAACGACGAGCTGTTGCGGATGGAGCGGGAGTGCTCCACCCTGGAGCAGAAAAAGACCCAGGCCGCCATGGAGGAGAAGCAGCTGTTGGACAAGCTGTGGGACAGCTACGAGCTGAGCTACGACGGTGCCCAGAGCCAGCGCCAGGCGCTGGAATCCACCCAGAAGGCCACCCGCCGGGTGAGTGATCTGAAACGGAAGATCTCCGGCTTGGGCAGCGTGAACCTGGGGGCCATCGACGAGTTCCAGCGGGTGAACGAGCGGTACGAGTATCTGACCGGACAGCGGGACGACGTGCAGCAGGCCAAGGGGGAGCTGACCGACATCATCGGCGGCATCACCACCGAGATGGAGAAGATCTTCGCCCAGCAGTTCCAAAAGATCGGCGAGGCCTTCGCCCTCACCTTTACCCAGCTCTTCGGCGGCGGCAAGGCCACTCTGGAGCTGTCCGACCCCAAGGACATCCTCAACTGCGATATTGAGATCAAGGTACAGCCCCCCGGCAAGGCGCTGAAGGTGCTGACCCTCCTCTCCGGCGGGGAGAAGGCGTTCGTGGCCATCGCCCTGTACTTTGCCTTTTTGAAGGTCCGCCCCACCCCCTTCGTGGTGATGGACGAGATCGAGGCCGCCCTGGACGAGAGCAACGTGGTCCGCTTCGCCCGGTATATGCGGGGCATGACGGATAAGACCCAGTTCATCTGCATCACCCACCGCCGGGGCACCATGGAGGAGGCGGACGTCCTCTACGGCGTTACCATGCAGGAAAAGGGCATCAGCCGTATCCTGACCATCAACCTCAACGACGTGGAGCAGGAGCTGGGCATCGAGGAGTGAAAGAACCCACCCGGCTCCCTCTCTGAGGCGAAGCGCCAGCCTATTTGGCTCCCCTGAAAGGGGAGCTGTCGCCGCAAGGCGACTGAGGGGTTGCGGCAGGCACGAACGACAAGCGGTGCACCCTCAGCGAATTCGCCGAAAGACTTCCGGAAAAGGGCAGCACCTGCTGCACCCCTCCACCGGCTTGCGCCGGTCCCCCTCCCCTTTCAGGGGAGGTATAGATTCTCCCACCC
>JAJBTD010000004.1 GCA_020861055.1 Clostridiales bacterium
GGTGAATCATCGTCGCCGCCATCTAAGGACCCCCCTCCCCGTGCAGATTTCGACACAATGGCATTATAGAACATTTCTACCAGCTGTGCAAGACTTTTCCTGCGCAACAGGGTCGCTCTCCCCCGGAAAACCATTTGACAGTCCCGGAAGTGCTGCGCTATACTATGGACAAGAAACCAGATTTCCAGAAGTCCGCCCTTGCGGCTTTCTTGTATATTCGCATTCAGGAGGAATGTCCCTTGCGTCCAACCGTTGATTCCATCACCAGCCGCTCCAACCCCCTCATCGCCCGTGTTCGCCGTCTGGAGCGGGACAAAGCCTTTCGGCGGGAGACGGGGCTGTATCTCTGTGACGGGAAAAAGCTCTATGCCGAAGCGGTCCACTGGAACGCCCCGGTGGACACCGTTCTGTTCACCCCCGGTCAGCAGCCGGAGATACTCTGTCCCAACGTCCGGTATGTCCAGGTGCCGGAAGGGGTCATGGAGGCGGTCTCCCCCGCCAAAACGCCCCAGGGGCTGCTGTTCCTCTGCCGCACGCCGGAACCCGCCCCGCCAAAAGCGCTGGACGGGAATCGTTATCTGGTGCTGGACGGCCTCCAGGATCCGGGAAACGTGGGCACTATCTGGCGCACCGCCGACGCCTTTGGAGCGGACGGCCTACTGCTCACCCACCACTGCGCCGACCCCTGGCACTGGAAAACCGTCCGGGCCACTATGGGGGCAGCCTTCCGCCTGCCGGTGTGGGAGGTGGAGGCAGAGGAGCTGGCCCCACTGTTGGAGGCCTCCGGCCTCCCTCTCTACGGCACCGCCCTCCGGGCGGACACGGTGGACATTCGCCAACTGGAGCCTGGTCGGGCCGCCGTGGTCATCGGCAACGAGGGGCAGGGCATTTCCCCGGAGCTGCTGGCCCTGTGCAGCCAGACTCTGAAAATTCCTATGGAAGCAAAATGTGAATCGCTCAACGCCGCCGCCGCTGCCGCCGTGGTGCTGTGGGAGCTGTATCGCAGATAGCTGTAAACAGAGCACATAAAAGGAGAGGAGACGAACCATGCTTACCTCGGTAAAATACTGGCTATGGCTGACCAATCTGCTGCCGCCCGCCGCTGCCTGGCAGACATACTGTCACTTTGGCAGTCCAGAACAGGCCTATTTCGCTGATCTGGGCGAATATGAACGGGTAGAGGCCCTGACCCCGGATCAGCGCCGCCTTCTCTCGGACAAATCGGTGGATTCTGCAGAGCAACTTCTGGAGCGCTGCGACCGCATCGGCATCCGTATTCTCACCTTCAACGACACTGACTTTCCGGAAAGGCTTCGAAATATCGAAACGCCTCCCCTGGTGCTCTACCTCCGGGGGAATCTGCTGCGCCTGGATGAGCGGGCCGTCATCGCCTTTGCCGGAACACGGAAGGCCACTCCCTACGGCATTGGCATCGCCAGGAACTTCGCCCGGGACATTACCAAGGGCGGCGGTATTGTGGCAACCGGTATCGTAGCTGGCTGTGATGAGAGCGCCGCTACCGGCGCGCTCCGGGCGGGCGGCCCGGTACTGGGCGTTCTGGCAGGCGGAGTGGACGTGCCCTATTACGACTCCACCTCCAGCCGGGATCTGCTCTCCGACATTGCCTCTGCGGGAATGCTTCTCAGTGAGTCGCCTCCGGGAACGCCTCACCGGGGGAACCTGTTCCACCGCCGGAACGCCATTCTCTGCGGCGCCTCGGTGGGCCTGCTCTGTGTGGAGGCAGGGCTTCGCAGCGGCACGCTGGGCGTGGCCGCTATTGCCGCAGAGCAGGGGCGGGACATCTTCGCCGTTCCCGCCAACCTGGGCGCGCCCATGTCCGCCGGGACCAATGATTTGCTCCGTCAGGGGCTGGCCACGCCGGTCCTCTCCGGAACGGATATCCTGAACCGCTATTCCTACCTTCTCCCCCATCGCGAGGCACAGTCGGATTTCACCTGCTGGCAGGTGGTCCGGGTCGCCGCCAAGCCCCAGCCGTCGGCGGCAGAGGCTTCTCCAGAGCCGCCCAATGCAGCGCCTGCGGCCCCTCCGGAACCGGTTTCCCGTAAAAAAAGGGTTGACACCGCCCCAAACAGCGACTATATTGATTTATCAGATGTCTCTGCCCAGTGGACGGAGACCGAGCGCACCCTGCTCCAGGCTATGGCAGACGGTCCCGCCACCATGGAGGCCCTGATCGATCAGACCGGCCTTCTCTCCTCCCAGGTATCTGCCACCCTGACCCTGCTGGCGGTGAAGGGCGCCGTGGAGGAGTGCTCCGGCGGCCGCTTCCGGCTGTGCGGGCAGGCTTAGTGCGCCTGCAGAGCGATTATTACAAGGAACATTCGGAGGCTTACCCTAATATGGCAAAAACCGATTTGGTTATCGTAGAATCTCCGGCAAAGGCCAAGACCATTGGCAAATATCTTGGCCCTGGCTACCAGGTCAAGGCCTCCATGGGCCATGTCCGCGACCTGCCCAAGAGCCAGGCGGGTGCCGATGTCCCCGGAGTGGACATCGCTGCCGGCTTCGTCCCCAACTATCAGCCCATCAAGGGCAAAGAGGATATTATCGCAGATCTGACCAAGGCCGCCGCCAAAAGCGGTCGGGTCTATCTCGCCACCGACCCTGACCGGGAGGGAGAGGCCATCTCCTGGCACCTGAAGGAGCTGCTGCACATCCCGGACGACAAGACCTATCGGGTCACCTTTAACGAGATCACCAAGGGCGTGGTAAATGACGCCATCCAGCATCCCAGGGCCATCGACCAGGATCTGGTGGACGCCCAACAGGCCCGGCGCATCCTGGACCGTATCGTGGGCTATCAGCTCTCTCCCCTGCTGTGGAAGCACATCCGCTATGGCCTGTCCGCCGGACGGGTCCAGTCCGTAGCCACCCGGCTGGTGGTGGACCGGGAGAATGAGATCCGCGCCTTCATCCCCCAGGAATACTGGTCCCTGGACGTGACCCTGGACCGCATCGCCCCCCAGATCGGCCGATTCCAGGCCCACTACCACGGAGAGGGAAAAAAGAAAGCAGAGCTGAACAGTGAGGAGGCGGTCAACGCCATCCTGTCGGACATCCAGGACGCGCCTTTCCAGGTGACCTCTGTGGTTCGCCGGGAGAAACAGCGCCAGCCCGCGCCCCCCTTCACTACCTCCACCCTCCAGCAGGAGGCCAGCCGCAAGCTGAATATGACTCCCCGGCGCACCATGGCCGTGGCCCAGCAGCTCTATGAGGGCGTGGATATCGAGGGCAATGGCACTGTGGGTCTCATCACCTATATGCGTACCGACTCTCTCCGGCTCTCGGAGGAAGCGGTATCCGCTGCACGGCATTTTCTCTCCGCCCGCTATGGCAGGGACTATGTCCCTTCCAAGCCCCGTATTTACAAGGCCAGAGCGGGCGCCCAGGACGCCCATGAGGCCATCCGCCCCACCAATGTGGAGCTGACCCCGGAGGCCATCCGGGGCAGTTTGACCGGCGAGCAGCTCCGGCTCTATCGGCTGATCTGGAGCCGTTTCCTGGCCTGCCAGATGTCCAACGCCGTCTTTGACACCGTCTCCATCGACGTTCTCTCCGGCACCCATCTGTTCCGGGCCAGCCATCAGAGCCTGAAATTCTCCGGCTTTACCGCCGTCTATGTAGAGGGCAAGGACGAGGGAGAGGAGGCCATGGGTTCCCCCCTGCCCGATCTCCAGGAGGGAGAGACGGTCCACCTGGCGGACACCGACAAGGGCCAGCACTTCACCCAGCCCCCGCCCCGGTTCACCGAGGCCTCCCTCATCAAGCTGCTGGTGGAAAACGGGGTGGGCCGTCCCTCCACCTACGCCCCCACCGTATCCCCCATCCTGGACCCGAACTATGTGGTCAAGGAGGGCAAGGCGCTCCGCCCCACCCCGAGAGGCGAGGTG
>JAJBTD010000112.1 GCA_020861055.1 Clostridiales bacterium
GGTATACAGACCGCCGCCTCCGCAGCACAGGTCCAGCACCAGACCCAGCACCACCCCGGCGGAGATTGCCTCCGGCCCCTGTCGTTGGGCCAGCGTCAGCACCAGAGCGCCGGACAGGGCCGCCCCCAGATTCAGCGGCCCGAACAGGCTCACCTCCCACAGCGCCGCCGCCAAGCTGCCCCCCAGAAAGAGCAGGCCCGCCTGGGAGATGCGGCCCTCGGTCGGGGCCTCCTCCGGCTCCAGCCAGGGACGGAGCCCCGCCCGGTACAGCCAGGCGGAGAGGGCGATCAGGGCCATCTCCACCGCCTCCCCCGTCAGATCTGTCCGGCTCCACCGCTCCGTGGCCAGGGTGAACAGCCCGGTGAGGCCCCCTAATATGGCGCTGCACACCGGCAAAAACCAGGCCCTGCGGTAGACGGCCAGGTCATAAAAGGCAAAGGAGAGGGCATAGATCAAGATAGAGGCGGACACATAGCGCAGACCGCTGACCAGGCCCAGGTTGGTCAGATATCCCAGGCTGGCCCCGATCAGGGCGCAGAAGCCTCCCGGCCCGGAGCCGGAGGCCGCCACAAAGCCCAGGGCAAAGGGGGCGTAGCTGTCCATCACCCGTGGCAGGGTCAGCGCAGCCCCCAGGGCCAGGCCACCCGCACATTCCAGCAGGACGGGGACCGCCGGCTGGCGGAGGAGCCGTTCTCCCCGGTCCGCAAATCCCCGTCGGGCCTGTCTCCAGGCCCCGGAAAAGGAAGTCGCTTTCATTCGCACTCACCTCGTCTTTTGGATGAGACGATGATACCAGCCCGACTCGGAAAAACCGGTCGGGAAATGGACCGTCAGACCGGAAATAGAGGACAAAGTTCCAACAAAATAGGCCGCCTTTCCAGGAAAGGCGGCCATAGACGTTCAAAAGAGTCAATTTTGGAAAGCGTTACCCCCGCACAGAACCTTTTCGCATCAGAAAAGGCCCTGTGGAGAAGAGCATTTCTCCACAGGGCCTTACCGTTGTTTTGTTCTCTCCGCCTTATGCCAGCGCTGCGGTGATGATGGCCATGGAATAGACCTCCATGCCGTTGCAGCCGCGGGACAGGTCGTTGATGGGGGTGTTCAGGCCCAGGAGGATGGGTCCATAGGCGTCGAACTGGCCCAGACGCTGGGCGATCTTGTAGCCGATGTTGCCGGCGTTGATGTCCGGGAAGACGAACACGTTGGCGTGGCCCGCCACCTTGGACTCAGGGCACTTGGTCATAGCCACTCTGGGGGAGACGGCGGCGTCGAACTGGAGCTCGCCGTCGATGGCCAGCTCAGGAGCCAGGGCCTTGGCCATCCGGGTGGCCTCCCGCATTTTGTCCACGTCCGGGTCCTTGCCGGAGCCGTAGGTGGAGAAGCTCAGGAAGGCGACTTTGGGATCGATGCCGAAGTGGCGTCCGCACTCGGCGCAGTAGACGCCGGTCTCGGCGATCTGCTCGGCGGTGGGGTGGATGTTGATGGCGCAGTCACCGAAGGCCAGCACCTCGTTGTCGCCGGAGGCGGAGGCACGCACCAGGATGAAGCAGGAGGACACGCTCTTGTAGCCCGGCTTGGTCTTGATGATCTGGAGGGCGGGACGGACGGTGTCGGCGGTGGAGTAGGTGGCGCCGCCCAGCAGGGCGTCGGCCACGCCCATCTTTACCAGCATGGTGCCGAAGTAATTGCTCTTGCGGAGCATGGGGATAGCCTTCTCCGGGGTCATGCCCTTACTTTTGCGCAGCTCGCAGAACAGCTCCACCATCTCGTCAAACCGGTCATAGTTGTTCGGATCGATGATGGTGGCGCCACGGACGTTGTAGCCCGCCTCCTCGGCGGCGGCAAAGATGTCGTCAGGATTGCCGATGAGGATGGGGGTCAGGAAGGTGCTGGCCAGCAGACGGGAGGAAGCCTCCAGAATACGAGAGTCAGTTCCCTCGGTAAAGACGATGGTTTTGGGGTTCTTCTTCAGTTGGGCGATCATGGAGCCAAAGCCAAATGCCATATCAGTGTACCTCCTAAAATCTATCTATCATTTCCTGCGCAGGCAGGATACAGACAGTCTCTGGAATAGATTTTATTCCTTTGGCACAAAAATTGCAAGGGTTTTGACGGCTGTTTTGGCTATTTTCCTTTGCTAAGTTTTTAACAAAGATTTCCTCCTCCCAGCGCTTTACTTTTTGAATACGGTCTGTTATCATTATTACTGTCTGTTTTTTCTTTTTTCGCCTTTTTCACACCGGGAGTGTTTATTTATATGACGACCAATCAGGATTTTTCCCACACCCTCTCCGCCTTGCGAAAGGAGCGGGGCATCAGCCAGCGCACGGCGGCGGAGGAGCTGGGCATCAGCCAGGCGCTGCTGTCCCACTACGAAAACGGCATCCGGGAGCCGGGGCTGGCCTTTGTCATCCGGGCCTGCGATTACTACCGGGTGTCCGCGGACTACCTCCTGGGCAGGACCACGGAGCGGGAGGGGGCTTCCGTTCACCCCGCCAGCCTTCCCGGCGCCAAAAGCGGCCGGCAGCGCCAGCGCCGTCAGGCCACCGAGGCCGCCCGGCCCGTGATCAGCGCCGTCTCCCTGCTCTTTGACCTGCTGGCCCGGCTGGAGAACGCCGCCGTCCTCTCCGCCGCCGCCCGGTATCTGTCCACGGCGGTCTATCTTCTCCTGCGGCAGCTCTACCAGTGGGACCCCGCCGCCAGTCTGGGGCAGTTTTCCGCCGACGACGACGCCATCTCCTCCGGCCTGGGGGACGCGGAGCTGCAGCTGAGCCGGGGACGCTACCTGCTCTCCCTCCGGGACTGTGCCCGGAAGGGGACAAACCTCACCCTCCCCGACCGGGAGACTCTCCGCCGGGAGTTTCCCGCCGCCTATCCCTATGTGTCCGCCATCGTTCGGGACACGGAGGAGCGCATCTCCGCGCGGATGGAGGAATAATCTTTAACCTTTGACTTGGGAGATTTATCATGAATCAGGACCATATTCGTAATTTTTCCATTATTGCTCATATCGACCACGGCAAGTCTACGCTGTCTGACCGCCTTATCGAGCTGTGCGGGGCGGTGGATGAGCGGGACATGGAGAGCCAGCTGCTGGACAATATGGAGCTGGAGCGGGAGCGGGGCATCACCATCAAGGCCCGTGCGGTGACCCTGCATTACCATGCCCCGGACGGAGAGGACTATCTTCTCAATCTCATCGACACTCCGGGCCATGTGGACTTTAACTATGAGGTCAGCCGTTCCCTCGCCGCCTGCGAGGGGGCGGTGCTGGTGGTGGACGCCAGCCAGGGGGTGGAGGCTCAGACCCTGGCCAACACCTATCTGGCGCTGGACCACGACCTGGAGATTTTGCCGGTCATCAACAAGATCGACCTCCCCGCCGCCGACCCCAAACGGGTGAAGGAGGAGATTGAGAATATCATCGGCCTCCCCGCCGCCGACGCCCCGGAGATCTCCGCCAAGGCGGGCATCAACATCCCCGCCGTCCTGGAGGACGTGGTGGGCAACATCCCCGCTCCGGAGGGCGACCCGGACGCGCCGTTAAAGGCCCTCATTTTTGACAGCCAGTACGACTCCTACCGGGGCGTGGTGGTGCTGATCCGGGTCATGGACGGGAAGCTGTCCGTGGGCATGGACGTGGAGATGATGGCCTCCGGTGCCACCTATAAGGTGGTGGAATGTGGTCATATGCTGCCCATCGGCATGGAGCCAAGGGACGAGCTCACCGCCGGAGAGGTGGGCTACTTCACCGCCAGCATCAAAAACGTTCGGGATACCAGCGTAGGCGACACCGTCACCGGGGCAAATCGTCCCACTGAGGAGGCCCTCCCCGGCTATCGCCCCGCCCAGCCCATGGTCTACTGCGGCATTTACAC
>JAJBTD010000239.1 GCA_020861055.1 Clostridiales bacterium
GTGTAAAGTATGATTGACGAACCTACAAATTTTTGTGGGAAAAAGGACAATTTTTTCTTGACGGCAGAGGGAATCTGTGCTATTCTATCTCTACCTGTGGAAGCGGGCTTTGTCGTGTTGCGTTTTTTAGCGCATCCGCCCCCGCTCACGGCGGCTTTCCCGCCACGCAGGGAGGCAGAGACCCTCTGCCGAAGGACTTTGGTATCGTCTGCGCCTCTGCGCAGTCGGGCCGGTGCTTTGGCGGAAGTTTGCCCCGTTTCGGGTCTGCCGGAGGACCGGCATTTTTTGTGCCCGAAACAACCTACACAAACTAAGGAGGTGCCGAATATGGCGAAAGCCGGCGCGCGGGTGAAGATCACCCTGAGATGCTCTGAGTGCAAGCAGAGAAACTACAACACCAACAAAAACAAGAAGAACACCACTGAAAAGCTGAAGCTGAATAAGTATTGTCCCTTCTGCCGCAAGCACACTGAACACGTTGAGACGAAGTGATCGGAAAGGGTGAGTGTGTTTCAATGGCTGAGAATAATGCAATGAATGAGAAGGATGCCGTGAAGGAGTCTGCTCCCGAAAAGAAAGCGGAGAAGAAACAGTCCGCCAAGAAGGAGAAGAAGCCCAACTGGTTCGTCCGTACCGGGAAAAAGATCGGCAAGTGGCTCCACGAGCTCCGTCTGGAGCTGAAAAAGGTGGTCTGGCCCACCCGGAAGGAAGTGCTCCACAATACTCTGGTGGTCATCGCCTGTGTCCTGGTGGTGGGCGTGTGCATCTGGGTGTTCGACTGGCTGAGCGCAGCGGTCATCCGTGCCCTCATCGACCTCTTCGCGGGCTGAGGAAGCGGAAATGGCTGAAAACGCAAAGTGGTATGTGGTCCACACCTATTCCGGATATGAGAACGCTGTGGCCAGCGCGATCATGAAAAATGTGGACAACCGCAATCTGCACGATCTGATCTCGGAGGTCACCATCCCCATGGAGACGGTGACAGAGATCACGGACAACGGTCCGAAAACCGTGGAGCGCAAGGTATTTCCCGGCTATGTGCTGGTGAAGATGGTGCTCGACGACGAGAGCTGGCACGTCATCCGGAACATCCGGGGCGTCACGGGCTTCGTCGGCTCCGGCAACAATGCGATTGCCCTGACGGATGCGGAGATCGCAGCCCTGGGTGTGGAGAAGCACGAGGTCAACGTGTCCTACGCTCCGGGAGACAACGTCAAAATCGTGGACGGCGCACTGGCCTCCTCCATCGGCGTGGTGGAGAAGATCGACCTGGAACGCAGCAAGGTCTGCGTTATCGTGTCCCTGTTCGGCCGGGAGACCCCGGTGGAGCTGGACCTGGAACAGGTGGAACCCGTCAAACTGTAAGAATGGGACAGAACCATTCGGCTGAAGAATATTAGGAGGTGCTCTTCGTGGCAGCTAAAAATAAGAAAATTACCGGCTATGTCAAGCTGCAGATTCCCGCAGGCAAGGCGACTCCCGCTCCCCCTGTGGGCCCTGCGCTGGGTCAGCACGGCGTGAACATCGCCGCCTTTACCAAGGAATTCAACGACCGTACCAAGAAGGACATGGGACTGATTATCCCCGTGGTCATCACCGTGTATGCCGACCGCTCCTTCACCTTTATCTGCAAGACTCCTCCCGCGGCAGTGCTGCTGAAGAAGGCCTGCAACATTGAGACCGCCTCCGGCGTGCCCAACAAGAACAAGGTCGCCACCATCAGCAAGGCGGATTTGCAGAAGATCGCCGAGACGAAGATGCCTGATCTGAATGCCGCCTCTCTGGAGGCCGCCATGTCCATGATCGCCGGCACCGCCCGTTCCATGGGCATCGTCGTCGGGGAGTAAGGAGGTAGGAAACAGTGTTTAAGGGTAAGAAATATCAGGACAGCGCAAAGCTGATCGTTAAGGGCAACCAGTATGAGCCCGCCGAGGCCATGGAGCTCATCGGCAAGACCGCCAAGGCCAAGTTCGACGAGACTGTAGAGGTTCACCTCCGCCTGGGCGTGGACGGCCGTCACGCCGACCAGCAGGTCCGCGGCGCCATCGTCCTCCCCAACGGCACCGGCAAGAGCGTCCGGGTGCTGGTGTTCGCCAAGGGCGAGCAGGCCGAGGCCGCTAAGGCCGCCGGCGCGGAGTATGTGGGCGAGATGGATCTGGTGGACAAGATTATGAAGGAGAACTGGTTCGACTTCGACGTGGTCATCGCCACCCCCGACATGATGCGGTTCGTGGGCCGTCTGGGCCGTGTGCTGGGCCCCAAGGGCCTGATGCCCTCCCCCAAGTCTGGCACCGTCACCCCGGACGCCGGCCGCGCCGTCACCGAGGCCAAGGCTGGTAAGGTGGAGTACCGTCTGGACAAGACCAACATCATCCACTGCCCCATCGGCAAGGTGTCCTTCGGCGCTGAAAAGCTGGAGGAGAACTTCAACGCCCTGGTGGGCGCCGTCATCAAGGCCAAGCCCTCCGCCGCCAAGGGCCAGTATATCCGCTCCTGCACCGTGGCCTCCACCATGGGCCCCGGCATCCGGGTGAACACCGCTAAGCTGATGTGATCAGCGCCGGTCTGACCGGAAAAAAGTGTAAATCAGAGGGGAAACGGGTTGACAAAGCCCGTTCCCCTCTGGTACAATATCATTTGCGTTCAAAGACAGCAGGGTCCCTACGGGTAACTGGCAATGCCATCCTGCCGAGAGTGCATGAGCTGAAGATCGCTTTTGTACTGTCCTCCTGTCCTTTGGATGCGGAGGATTTTTTCTGTAGTGAGGTGAAAACAATATGCCTAACGCAAAGGTTCTGGAGTCCAAAAAGGCCGTGGTGGCCGCTCTGGAGGATCAGCTGAAGACCGCTCAGGCGGGCGTTCTGGTGGATTACTCCGGCATCACCGTGGAGCAGGATACCGAGCTGCGGAACACTGCCCGCAAGGCTGGTATCTCCTACACCGTGGTGAAGAACACCATGGTGCGCCGGGCGTTGGACGACGCGGGCCTGTCCGAGCTGGACGACGTGCTCCACGGGAACACGTCCCTGGCCACCGGTGACGACGATCCCATCGCCCCCATCAAGGTGATTTCTGATTACGCCACCAAGATGGGCGACGACAAGTTCCACATTAAGGCCGCCTTCATGGAGGGTAAGGTGCTCTCCAAAGAGGAGATCGCTCAGCTGGCGACCCTGTCTTCCAAGAAGGATCTGTATGCCCAGCTGGTGGGCGTGCTCATCGCCCCTGTGGCCAACCTGGCCGCCGTCGTGTCTGCCATCGCCGACAAGGACAACGCCGGAGAAGCTGCCGCCGAATAAGGGCAGCGACAAACCAAATCTGACTGTTATTCTATTTTTAGGAGGTTATTACCATGTCTGAGAAGATCAATGCGATCGTAGAGGAGATCAAGGGCCTGTCTCTCCTGGAGGTAAAGGAGCTGACCGATGCTCTGAAGGAGACCTTTGGTGTTGAGGCCGTCGCTATGGCCGGCCCTGCCGGCGGCGCTGCCGCTGCTGCTCCTGAGGTGGAGGAGAAGACCGAGTTTGACGTGGTTCTGGCTGGCTTCGACGCTGCTGCCAAGATCAAGGTCATCAAGGCTGTCCGTGAGGCCACTGGCCTGGGCCTGGCTGACGCCAAGAAGGCTGTCGAGGGCGCTCCCTACACTCTGAAGGAGGCCGCTTCCAAGGAAGATGCCGACGCTCTGAAGGAGAAGATCGAGGCTGTCGGCGGCAAGGTCGAGCTGAAGTAATTCGGCTGTCCTGCGCATCGGGAACTGCTCAAAACGGCGTGACCCTTTCGGTCACGCCGTTTTTCAGTCTGTCAAACAACCCCATTTTTCACTAGGCCGGAACGGAAATCGTCCCGCA
>JAJBTD010000123.1 GCA_020861055.1 Clostridiales bacterium
GGCCGGGATGACGATGAGGGAGTCAGCGTGCTTCGCCATCTCCTCCCGCTTGCTCTCGGTGGTCAGGCCCAGAACGGTGGCGCCCCGGCTCTTGACCTCCACCACGTTGCTGATGGCCTTGTCGAACAGGGGAGCGTAGGTGGCCAGGGCCACCACCAGGGTCCCCGGCTCAATGAGGGAGATGGTCCCGTGCTTCAGCTCACCGGCGGCGTAGGCCTCGGAGTGGATATAGGAGATCTCCTTCAGCTTGAGGGAGCCCTCCAGCCCCATGGCGTAGTCCAGATTGCGGCCGATGAAGAAGATGGACTCGTGGTTGAAATACTGGGAGGCAAAATACTGGATGTCCCCCGTATGGCTCAGGATCTCCTCCATCTGGGTGGGGATGAGCCGCATCTGCTCCACGATCTCCCCGATGGCCTCCTGGGACATGGCGCCCATGATCTGGGCAAAGTGGAGGCCCAGCAGGGTGAGCACCACCAGCTGGGTGGAGTAGGCTTTGGTGGTGGCCACGGCGATCTCCGGCCCCGCCCAGGTGTAGAGGACGCTGTCCGCCTCCTTGGCGATGGAGCTGCCCATGACGTTGACGATGGCCAGGGTCCTGGCCCCCAGCTGCTTGGCCTCCCGGAGGGCGGCCATGGTGTCCAGAGTCTCTCCTGACTGGCTGATGACCACCACCAGGGACTTATCGTTCACAATGGGGTCGGAGTACCGGAATTCCGAGGCCAGCAGCACCTCCACCGGGCGGCGGAGCATCCGCTCCAGCAGGTATTTTCCCACCACCCCCACATGATAGGAGGAGCCGCAGGCCACGATATAGAGCCGGTCCAGCTGGCGGATGAAATCGTCCTCCAGGTTCAGGTCCTCCAGCGCCACCTGTCCGTCCCGGATGCGGGGAAAGGCCGCCTTGCGGTAGGCCTCAGGCTGCTCCATGATCTCCTTGAACATGAAGTGTTCATAGCCGCCCTTTTCCGCGTCGGAGATGTCCCAGTCCACGGTGGAGCGCTCCTTCTCCACCGGCTGGTTCAGGTCGTTGTAGACCTGGATGCCATTCCTGGTCAGGATGGCCAGCTCTCCGTCCTCCATATAGCTCACCGTCTTGGTGTATTTGATGAGGGCGGTGACGTCGCTGGCCATAAAGTTGCAGCCGTCCCCGTAGCCCAGCACCAGCGGGCCGTCCTTCCGGGCGGCCACCAGCTGGTCCGGGGCGTCGGCGCACAGGATGCCCAGGGCATAGGAGCCTTCGATGCGGTGGATGACCTTGAAGGTGGCCTCCACAATGTCCCCCTGATAGTAATAGTCCAGCAGCTGGGCCACCACCTCCGTATCCGTGTCGGAGTGGAAGGTCACGCCCTGGTCCTGGAGAAATTCCTTGATCTCCATATAGTTCTCGATAATGCCGTTGTGGACCACCGCGATACGTCCGGAATTGCTCAGATGGGGGTGGGCGTTGGTGTCCGACGGCTCTCCGTGGGTGGCCCAGCGGGTATGGCCCACGCCCAGCGTCCCGGAGAGGGCCTTGCCCCCGTCCACCATGTCGCTGAGCACCTTCAGGCGGCCCTTGGCCTTGACCAGCTGCAGGCCGCGCTCCGTATCCAGCACCGCCAGGCCCGCAGAGTCATATCCCCGATATTCCAGCCGGGCCAGGCCGTCCAGCAGGACAGGGGCGGCCTGCTCTCCGCCGACAAAACCGACGATTCCACACATAGGTTGCTTCCTCCTTCAATTCTTTCTCAACACAGGAGAAGCAGGACCGGGCGACTCCCCATCCTGCTTCTCTTCATTGATACAGGCAAATGATTTACTTGGTGCCGAAGATACGGTCCCCCGCGTCGCCCAGACCGGGGACGATGTAGCCGTGCTCGTTGAGATGGTCGTCCACGGCGGCCACATAGATCTCCACGTCCGGATGGGCCTTCTGCATGGCGGCGATGCCTTCCGGGGCGGCGAGGATGTTCATCAGCTTGATGTGCTTGCAGCCGTAGCCCTTGAGCAGCTCCACCGCGGCGGAGGCGGAGCCGCCGGTGGCCAGCATGGGATCGACGATGATCACGTCCCGGTCGGCGATATCGGGGGGCATTTTGCAGTAATAGGTCACGGGCGCCAGGGTCTCCGGGTCGCGGTACAGCCCCACATGGCCCACCTTGGCGGAAGGCAGCATGGAGAGCATCCCGTCCACCATGCCCAATCCTGCCCGGAGGATGGGGACGATGGCCACCTTCTTGCCCGCCAGCTTTTGGCATTTGGCGACACCGACAGGAGTCTCCACCTCGATCTCCTGGGTGGGCATATCCCGCGTGGCCTCATAACACATGAGGGCGGCGATCTCGCTGACGATGGTGCGGAATTCCCTCGTACCGGTATTTTTATCCCGGATAATGGACAGCTTGTGGTGGATCAGCGGATGGTCAAAGATATGGACATTATCAGACATTGGTCATTCCCCTTTCCTGCTGTGGGCCTTTTCCAGCCGTTCCCGCTCCGCCTGGGAGAGACGGATGTAGTTGGCGGCCAGGCCCTGGGCGTCGGTGAGCTGTCCCGCCTTCGCCTGCTCCAGGGCGGCCCTTGCCACCCCCCAGGCGGACTGAAAGCGGAGATGGGGCGGCGACAGCTGCTGGTCAGCCCCCAGCGTTCTCCCGTAATTATAACACAGCTCCGCCCCATCGCCAACGATTATTTGACCATTTTTTCCGTCCAGCTCGGCAAACAGCTCCGCCAGAGAGATGGCCCTGTCCTCACACAGCCGCTCCAGCCGCTCCCCATCGGAGCGGAACCGGGCGTTGTAGACCTGGCTTCGCCGGGCGTCCATGCAGCAGAGGATCTCCCCCCGGTGCTGGACCGTCTGCCAGGCCATGGCCTCCAGGGTGGAGACCCCGCAGCAGGGCTTTTCCAGGCTCCAGGCCAGCCCCTTGGCGGCGGAGAGGCCGATGCGCAGCCCGGTGAACGACCCCGGCCCGGCGGCGCAGGCGATCAGATCGATTTCCTGGAGCGTTGCGCCGCAGTGCTCCAGCATGGACTGACACATGGGCAGCACCGTCTGGCTGTGGGTCAGGCCGCTGTTCTGATAGCTCTGGGCGATGAGAAATTCGTCCTCGCAGAGACAGACCGACGCCGCCTTGGCGCTGGTCTCGATGGCAAGAATCTTCAAAGTCCCTCCGCCCCCTCGATGGTGATGGTTCGCTCGTTGTCCTGTGTTCCCCTGCGGATGTCCACCCGGAGGGTGGTCTCATCCCACAGCTCCGACGCCACCTCGCTCCACTCCACGGCGCAGACGCCGTTCCGGGCCAGATAGTCCTCCCAGCCGATGTCGAACAGGTCGTCGGCGGAGGAGAGGCGGTACAGGTCGAAGTGGAACAGGGGCAGCCGGCCCCCGGTGTGCTCGTCCACGATAGTAAAGGTGGGGGAGGTGACCCGGCCCCGGATGCCAAGGCCCCTGGCCAGTCCACGGGTGAAGGCGGTCTTTCCCGCCCCCAGGTCGCCGGTAAAGGCAATCACCGTCCCCGGTCCGACCTGCGCGCCCAGACGTTCCCCCAGGGATTCCGTCTCCTCAGGGGCATAGGTGGTATAGGTCATGGCGTTTTCTCCTCTCTTCCCGGTCAGTGCGTCTGCGCAGCGGCGCCGTCAATTCCGGGTGGGGTCCTGCCGCTTGATATAGTCCTCCGGCTCCTGTCCGGCGTCCTCTTTCACATAGTCCAGGTTGGTGTAATCCTTCAGCTTGCGGCTCAGGTTCTTCTTTTTCAGCCACTTGTCCACCAGCTCCCCCCCCAGGGACGAGAGAATGGCGAACAGAGGCACGCCGATAATCATGCCCACGAAGCCGAACACGCCGCCGAAGAAGATGATGGAAAAC
>JAJBTD010000067.1 GCA_020861055.1 Clostridiales bacterium
CCCCTGGATTCACAATGTCAAAAATACCGACATGGCCATCGCCATTGACGACGAGGACTCCCAGCGGTTGCTGCGGCTGTTTAACACCCCCGAGGGGCAGACCTATCTGAAAGAGGAACTGGGTCTGGACGAGGAGCTGGTGGAGCGGCTCACCTGGCTGGGCATCTCCGGCATCGCCAACGTCCTCTGCTGCATCAAGATGGCCAAGTACTACGAGTTCACCGAGCATGACGTGGTGGGTACCGTCCTCACCGACTCCGCCGTGATGTACGGCAGCCGGATAGAGGAGTTTAATCAGCTCGACGGACCCTACAGCGCCACCCATGCCCTGCTGGACCACAACCTCCACATCCTGAACCGGAAAACCGACAACCTGATGGAGCTGACCTACGCCGACCGGAAGCGCATCCACAACCTGAAATACTACACCTGGGTGGAGCAGCAGGGCAAGACGGTGGAGGAGCTCAACGCCCTCTGGTACGACACCGAAGGCACCTGGGACGCCGTCCACGCCCAGGCGAAGGACCTGGATGAACTCATCGACGAGTTCAACGACCGCACCGGGCTGCTGAAGCAGCTGTAAGAGGATACCGCCATGATGAAGCACGTTCTGGGGGCAAAATGCGTCCGCTGCGGCAAAGAGTGGCCGGCGGAGCCGAACACCACCACCTGCCCCGCCTGCGGGGGGATGCTGGACATCCAATATGACTACGCCGCCATCGCCAGAGAGGTGAGCCGTGAGGCCATGGCAAACCGCACCGAGCAGTCCATGTGGCGCTATCTGGAGTACCTTCCCGTCAAGGGACTGGGGAATCGTCCCCGCCTCCGGGTGGGCTGGTCGCCCCTCTACCGGGCGGACCGGCTGGCGAGGGTGCTGGGACTCCACACCTTGTATGTCAAGGACGATGGGATCAATCCCACCGCCAGCCTGAAAGACCGGGCCTCCGCCATGGCGGTGGTCAAGGCGGAAGAGGCCGGGGCGGAAATCATCGCCTGTTCCTCCACCGGCAACGCCGCCTCCTCTCTGGCGGGCAACGCCGCTGCCGCCGGATTCCCCACCTATATCTTCGTCCCCTCCCGCGCCCCCAAGGGGAAGGTTTCTCAGCTGATGATCTTCGGCGCCCATGTCATCAGCGTCCGGGGCAGCTATGAGGACACCTTCCGCCTCTCTCAGCAGGCCATCGAGCGCTACGGCTGGTACAACCGGAACGCCGCTATCAATCCCTATCTGATGGAGGGGAAAAAGACGGTTGCCCTGGAGATCGCCGAACAGCTCCATTGGCAGATGACCGATTACGTCGCCCTCTCCGTTGGGGACGGCTGCACCATCGCCGGAGTGTGGAAGGGCTTCAAGGACCTGTACGCCACCGGCATGATCGACCGCCTGCCCCGGCTCATCAGCGTCCAGGCGGAAGGCTGCTGCCCCCTGAACCGGGCGATCGAGGAAAATAAGCCCTGGGAGCCGATGGAGGAGAATACCCTGGCGGACTCCATCGCCGTGGGTGTGCCCCGAAACGCGGACAAGGCCCTGGCCGCCATCCGGGAGTCGAACGGCGTGGTGGTCAACGTCTCGGATGAGGAGATTCTGGCAGCCGCCCGGCTGCTGGGCCGCACCTGCGGCGTGTTCGGAGAGCCAGCGGGGGTGACAGGCACCGCCGGAGTGAAGAAGGCGCTGGAGCTGGGGCTGATTCCCTCGGGGGCCTCGGTGGTGAGCATCGTCACGGGGAACGGGTTAAAGGATACCCCCAACGCCATCAAAGCCGCAGGGGAGCCGATCTCCATCGACCCGGACATGGGACAGCTGCTGACTGTGATGGAGCGGCTCTGACCCGAAGCATTACCCAATTGTCTTCTAATTTATTCCAATTTCATGTCAAAACCTTCCCTGTGTAATTCCCTGAAAAGGGCGGAAAATAAAGTGGCCGACGAAGATTTGTTTCTCGGCCTGTAACAATCACATGGGAGGTTATGAAATGAAAGGAAAACCCAAGGGAGCGATAGGCGCTCTGGTCCTTGCAATCGCCCTGGCAACGTCCATTCTGCTCACCGGCTGCAATACCAGGCAGGATACCGTCGCCGACGATGCCACCGACAACGGCAGCTACTCCGCTGACGAGGGCGGACAGGTGACGGATGACGACGCTGTCACCGACGGCGATGCAGGACAAAACGATGCAGACCAGGCAGTTACCGACGGTAGCACCGCTCAGGACGACACAGATAGCGATGACAGCAGAACAGAGGACAGCGGCAGCGTCTCCGACGACGTGAAGAACGCCGTGGATGACACCGCCGACGCCGCGGAGGATGTGACCGACGGCATTATCGATGGGGCCAGAGACGTGACGGACGACGCTGTCGATGCCGTAGACGACGCAGGGGATGACGTCAGGGACGGTACAGAGCGGGCTACCGACGACGCTCGAATCGGAAAATAATGGTCAAAGCAGCCAGACTGGTCGTCCAGCCTGGCTGCTTACGTTTTCTCGTCACGTTCCCAGTTCCCTGATTCTACGCTCCAGGGCGGCGGCGAACTGTCCTACATGGATTCCGTCCACGAACCGGTGATTTACCTCCACTGAGAGGCCCAGCTCCAGCCGTCCTTCCCGCTCCTCAAACTTCCCCCAGGAGATGCGGGGGTTGGTATCCTCCGGGTTCGGGTCTCGCTCGTTGGAGAGGGCGGTGAGCCGGAGCCATGGGAGGCAGGAGAAGAAAATCAGTCCATCCGACTCCAGCTCTGAACGGATAAAGCATTTCTGTTTCCTGCTCCGCTCCCCTGCCACCTGACAGAAATCCTCCAGACTGCCCTCACAGGGCATGGTGACGATATGGAACAGGTCGCTCCCCTGCTTCATATCGGTAAAGCTAGGGGAGCGACCGTCCAGCAGGTAGACCCGTCCCTCCCGGACGGTGTAGCGGAAGTTTTCCGTCTCATTGACTGCCTGGGTACAGAGATAAACCATGGCGTAATAAAAGGACAGTCTTTGCTTCTTTGCATACTGATATAGTCCGGTCACGTCCACGGTGAACGTGACCATATACATGGGGTCGTGCATTCCGGTGAAAAAGTCGTAGATCTCCCGGCGGGGCCAGGTGGCGAGGTCGATCTCGTGTGTCATGGTGGAGTCTCCTTGTTCTGTTTTTTCTTCATTATAGCACAGGTTTAGGGGATGGGGTAGTGGGTGTGTACGAATTCGCCCGGGTGCCTGTCTTGTCGAAGGCGCATACTGCTCTCCCTCAGTCTGCCCTCCGGGCAGCCAGCTCCCTCAGAGAGGGAGCCAAAAGGCTCGCAGCAGACCCTTGCCTCCCTCTGTGAGGGAGGTGGCACGGCGAAGCCGTGACGGAGGGAGAGCGGTAGACACTGCCAAAACGCTAAAAGCTCCCGGCGCATTCGTACCATCTCTTCCCAGAACTTTACAAAAAAAGTTGCCCGACCTATATAAATGTGTTATAATACAAACTGAGCATTTTCCGCTCTCCAGACTTTACAGAAAAGGAGTTTTTCCGCCATGCTCTTCGATAACGAGACCCAGGAGCTGCTGACCATGGTCCGGGAGTTCGTGGATAAGGAAGTGATTCCCACAGTAGGGGATTACGAAAAGAACAACGAGTTCCCGGAAAAGCTGCTGGACATGGCCTGCGACATGGGCCTGAACCAGCTGTGTGTTCCCACTGAATACGGTGGCCCCGGCCTGACCAGCGTGCAGGTCTTCGACATTGCCGAGGAGATAGCCCGGGGCGATATCGGCATCGGCGCCCCCCTCAGCGCCAAGGCTCTGGCGTCCTACAATGTGCTGATAGCAGGCAACGACGCC
>JAJBTD010000235.1 GCA_020861055.1 Clostridiales bacterium
GAGCTTACAGGCCCAAATCAAGGCGCTGGAGGCACAAATCACAGCAGACGAGGAGATGCTTGCCTCCTATGGCAGCCAGATCGTCTCCGCACAGGCAGCGGTGGAGAGCGCCCAGGCAGTGCTGGACGCCGCCGAGGAGGCGCTGGAGGACGCCAACACCGCAGCTTCGAACAGCAGCCGCAGCAGTCAGCGCACCGTGGAGGATGCGAAAACCGCCCTCAGCGACGCCCAGGACAGTCTCGCCCAGGCCCAGGCAGATGCGGAGGCCCAAAATCAGCAGAATCAGGCGGAGGCCAGCATTCTTTCCGTCACCATCGCCCAGCAGGAGGCGGAGGTGGCCGCTCTCGCCGCCCTCCAGGAGAGCGGCGGTGTGCTGACTGCCCCCTGTACCGGAAAAATCGTCTCCCTCACCGGGGCGGCAGGCAGCGACTCCGGTTCCGTGGAGATTTTTCTGGCGGTGGCCAGCGACAGCTATGTGCTGACCCTGACCGGCAGCGAGCTGGAGGAACTGACCGAGGGAGCAAACCTCCATGTGACCCAGGGGGAGGCAGAGTTGACCGTCACTGTCTCCGCTCTGGTAAAGAACAGCGACGCCGGGGAGCTGACCGCCACCGCCTATCTGACCGGGGACTGGGAGACCGGGGACGCCGATGTGGACGTGACCCTGTCCAGCGGGCGGTATGACCTGGTCATCCCTGTTGCCGCCTACCATGAGGACAACGACGGGGGTTTTGTCTATGTGGTGGAGGAGGTGGAGTCTGTGCTGGGGCTGCTGTAGCAAATTCGCCGGGAGTCGGTGACGCTACTGACCAGCAACGGCGAGGTCGCGGCAGTGGACGGCGTCCTCGGCAGCGACAGTCAAATCGTCGTCAGCTCCAGCCGCTCCATTGAGGACGGCGAGTATGTGAGGATAGACGGATGAGAGGGAAAATCGTCAGAGGATGCGTCTGGGGAGCGCTGCTGCTGGGCTGTCTGCTGCTGTCCTGGCACTGTGCCGAAACGTTGGACGACCTTTACCCCTCTGTCTCCGTCCGGCTGGAGACGCCTCTGACCCAGGCCCAGGCCGGGATGCTGGAGGACACCTCCTGCACTGTGACCTGCTGGTGGGAGGAGGAGGGCGTCGCCGAAACGGAATATGCCAGTTGCTCCGCCCTGGCCATGCGGTATTGCGGGACGTTGGGCGACATCCGGCGGCTCACCTTTGTAGAGGGAACGGAGCCGGGAGCGCTCCAGGAGCAGGAGGGGCTGGTTTCCAGCGCACTGGCACAGTCGCTGTGGGGCAGTACCAACGTGGTGGGGCAGACATTTTCCTGGAATGGGGAGATTTGGACCGTCTCCGCCGTGTTTGAGGGGGACGACTGCGCCCTCTGTCTGCCCTCGGAGACGGCGGCAGGGGCGGTCTGTCTGGAGCTGACCGGAGGAACTGTCGAGAATGACCCAGTGGGGGCGGTGAGCGACTTTCTGGCGCTGACCGGGCTGGACGGCGGAGCGGGGACGGTCTATGGCCCCCAGATGGGGACGCTGCTCCGATTGCTGAACTGGGTACCCCTGGCAATTTGCGGGATCTGGTGCCTTTGGGCGCTGAAACAGCGGTTTCCGATCCGTCGGCTGGCTCTCCGGCGGGGGCTATTCTGGGGGCTGGTGCTGCTGGCGGCAGTGTTGGTACCTATTGGCATGGGACGCCTCCCCGGCTGGCTGACCCCGCCCCGGTGGAGCGATTTTGGCTTCTGGTGTCGTCTCTGGACGTCAGCAGGGGAACGACTGGAGGAGTGGTTCCAGGTCGTTCCCCTGACAAAGGATGTGTCCGCCAAACAGATGCTGCTCTGCTGGGCGGTGGGCTGGGGCGGCAGCCTGCTCTGCTGGAGCGAGTGCCGCTATCTGGCGACGGGTCCGTTAGATACAGGCCGTCTGAACCGGGAGTGATATAGCGTTTGGCATCACTCCTCAGGCTTTTCCGTGGGCTCTTGCCGCCGCCAGCGTATTTTGCAGCAGCATGACACGGGTCATGGGGCCGCAGCCGCCGGGGACCGGGGTGATATACGCCGCCTTCTCCGCCACCGGAGCGAAGTCCACGTCGCCGCAGAGCTTTCCGTTCTCGTCCCGGTTCATGGCCACATCGATGACGGCGGCTCCCTTCTTCACCATGTCGGCGGTGATCAGGTTCCGCTTTCCAACTGCGGAGACGAGGATATCCGCCTCCCTGGTGACGCTCCCCAGGTCAGGCGTCCGGGAGTGGCAGATGGTCACGGTGCCGTGGCGATGGAGCAGGAGCATGGCCTGGGGTTTGCCCACGATGTTGGAGCGACCCACCACCACGCAGCGTTTCCCCGCCGGGTCGATGCCGTACTCGTCCAGCAGCGCCATCACCCCCGCCGGGGTGCAGGGCAGGAAGGTATAGTCCCCAATCATAATGCGCCCCACATTGTAGGGGTGGAAGGCGTCCACGTCCTTCCTGGGGTCGATGGCCTGGAGCACCTGCTCCTCATCGTAGTCATAGCCCTTGGGCAACGGGAGCTGGCAGAGAATACCGTCGATCTCCGGTCTCCGGTTCAGCTCTTCGATCAGCTCCAGCAGCGCCTGCTGACCGATCTCCGCCGGGAGAGCAAACTCCTCGCTGTAAATGCCGCACTGGGCGCAGTCCTTCTCCTTGTTGGTGACGTACACCCGGGAGGCGGGGTCGTTTCCCACCAGAATGACCGCCAGACCGGGCCGCTGGCTGAGCGCCGCCACCTGGGTCCTGATGTTGTCCTTCCACTTGGCCGCCAGGGCCTTTCCGTCCATGATGATTGCTGCCATGATCGTTTACTCCTCCTTCATTTCTCTCTGTTTCGATTCGTCCGCCGCCTCTTCAGTCGTCTGAGGCGGCTTTTCCTCCTCTGTGCGGTTCACATAGAGGGGCTTTGGATGGGTCTTTTGCCGGTGCAGGCTGATGAGGATGACCGCCAACGCCGCCAGGGCGGAGACCAGGGCCAGCGCCTGGGAGACCCGGATGCCGGTTCCAAAGAGATACAGGCTGTCCGTCCGCATTCCCTCGATCCAGGTCCGGCCCAGGCCATACCAGAGAATGTAGCTCCAAAAGAGCTGCCCGTCGAACTTTCTCCGGGGCCGGATGAGAAAATAGAGGATACACAGCCCCGCCAGGTTCCACAGAGACTCGTACAGGAAGGTGGGATGCACCTCGGTATAGACCCCGTTCACCGTCAGGCCCATCCGCCAGAGGGCGGTGCAGGGGCCGCCGTAGGCCTCCTGATTGACGAAGTTTCCCCACCGGCCGATGAGCTGGCCGATGAGCAGCCCGTAAGAAGCGGCGTCCGCCATGGGGAAGAAGGGGATCTTCTTCACCCGGCAGAACACGGCGGCGGTGATCACCGCCGCTATGATGCCCCCATAAATGGCCAATCCCCCGTCCCAGATGGCTATCGCCCTTCCCCAGTTGAACGAGCCGTCAGCATCCAGGTAGAGATCCATGTAGAAGATGACATAGTAGGCTCTCGCCCCGATAATACCGATGGGGAGGGCATAGAGAATCATGTCGGTCAGACTGTCCCCCGACAGGCCCAGACGGGGCGCCTGCCGGTAACAGAAGAGCAGAGCCAGCAGGAAACCCACGGCGATAATGATTCCGTACCAGTAGATGTTTTTGCCAAACAGCGTAAAGGCGACCGGGTCGATGGTCACCTCGAACCCCAGACCGGGGAACACGATCGGCGTCATTGCAGTTTACTCCTTCTTCTATCACTGATACAGGCGGAAGGTTGGATCTGTCCCGGCGCAGCTTGGACTGCGAGGGTGCTGCGCGCAGGCAGGA
>JAJBTD010000206.1 GCA_020861055.1 Clostridiales bacterium
GAGGGAGGATGTACCCGCCCACCCCCTCGTTTTGAAAGAGCAGCCGCCCCAGGTCCGGCCCCAGCGTCACCATCAGAGCGGTGACCGGGAGGACGATGATGGAGGCCGCCAGAATGGCCTTGGAGATCTTCTCCCGGCACTCCCGTCCCCGGTGCATCGCCTGGCACTGGCTGAGCCGGGGGACGATGGCCAGGGTCAGGGCGCTGATGAAGGCGGAGGGAAGGTTGAGCATGGGGACGGTCATGCCAAAGACTACCCCGAATTCCTCCATGGCGGCGGCCTGGGTCAGCCCGGCGGCTGCCAGCTTTCGGGGAATGAGGACGGAGTTGGCCGAGGCCATGAGATTGCCCAGCAGGGCGGTCAGCCCCACCGGCACCGCCACCCGCACCATCTCCCGGCCCAAGCCGGGGGCGGGACGGCCGGAGGGGGCCTGTACCGGGAGACGGCGCTCCCGTCTCCGGCGGAGGACGGTCAGGGTGGAGGAGGAGAACACCTCGCTGGCCAGCATCCCCAGGACGATGAGGGCCACGGCGACGGCGGGGTCCTCCGGGAGCAGGCACCACACCAGCCCCAGCACGGCGGCGGTGCGGACGAACTGCTCCCCCAGCTCCACCGCTGCCGGGAGGCGGACCTCCCCAATGCCGTAAAAGTGGTGCTTGGTAAGATTCTCTACCCCTGTGAGCAGCAGGACGGGGAGCAAGAGCACCAGCCCCAGCCGGGTGCGGCTGTCCCCCAGGAGCAGATTGGAAATTTGACCGCTGAACAGGAGGGTGACCGCGGCCAGGGGCAGCCACAGGGCTACCAGTCCCCGCAGCCCCAGCCACAGAAGCTGCCGGACAGAGGGCCGGTCCTCCAGTGCCTCGTAGTGGGCGGAGAGGGAGGACACCGCCACCGTCAGGCCGGTGACGGCGATGGAGAGAAAGATGGAATAGACGGGCATAATGAGCTGATACAGCCCCATAACCTCCGCCCCCACCAGCCGGGAGAGGACCACCCGGTAGAGAAAGGACAAAAGCTGGGCCACCAGTCCCACCGCCGTCAGCATCATGGTGGAGCGGGTGAGGGACGCCGAACGGTCTGCCACAGTGACACCTCCCGGAAAAACTTCTGAGAGCACTGTATGCGGCAGAGGGGAAAATGAGAAGGACAAAAAAAGAGGCGCTGCCGCCTGCGGGCGGCGCGTCTCCTGTAATCATACCAGGCTGTCCGGATGTTATAAATCTGTGTCTATTTCCCACGGGGCAGAGGGAGAGGGAGGTTGTGTTTCTGCCGTTTCCCGGTCCGTGTACAGCAGGACCATCTCCAGCACGAAATAGGCGATCAGCCCCAGCCCTACGGCCAGCACCTCTGGATCGCCGCTGACCAGGCACAGCCCGGCCAGGGGGAGAGGGATCTGTCCGATGGTGGCAGTCACCCGGAAGGCGATGGGCCGTTTCCGGAATACAACGCTCAAAATCCACATCACCAGGGCGACTGCGGCGAGCAGACCAACGATCGTGCCGATCACTGCAATGGCAAGCCAGGCCATCCCGCCAAATCCGGCGCCGACCAATCCGCCGATGGCGGCCCATCCGCTTACGTCATCCCCAGAGGAGTTGGCTACTGAGGAATCCCACAGGGCGGACAGGTCAGTGGCCAGCTGAGAGAGGACAAACAGTAAAACCGCTGTGCAGACGACCCACACAATGGTAGACGCGCCGGACATAACCAGTACGATTTTTCGTTTTGCAGACATCTCAGTTCCCTCCTGTTTGTTGTGATGAGAATCATCTATACGAAGAAAGGCCGTCATTTTCCCTTGAGCCTGCCGCGCCCGATCAGACTGCCGATACCCAGTCCCAGGGCGGAGATCAGCCCGCCGACCAGCAGCATCCCTGGCTCCGGGGCGCTGAGCCGGGAGAAGGAGTTGGCGATCATGTTGGCAAGGCCGAAGGTGGCATACTCCGCCAGCAGATACATCAGCCCAAAGATGAGGGCTGCCCACCATTTGCGCCTGTCCCAGAGGTCGTTTTTGCCGATCAGCAGGGAGATGACAAAGGTGGCGACCGGAAGCACAATCCACAGAAACACCAGGCTGAACCCCATGGCGTCCGAACCGTCGGTAAAGCACCAGAACACCAACAGGGCAAACGCCCAGATGCCCAGGTAGACGGCGCTCAAAATGACCTCGGACCATCTGCGGCTGCCCGTGTCGGCACTGTCCTCCGGCGGTTCCATGTAACAGCGTTCTCCTTCCCGTTGGCTCAGATGTTCGCAATCCGTCTCACACCCTGGGCAGCTCCAGCAGGGCCGCTCCCACGATGCCGGCGTCGTTGCCCAGTTGGGCCTTGACGAGACGGGTGCGCTGCCCGCTCTGGCGGGCGTGGGTGCGCTCGTCCACCAGGCGCTGGAGGGGAAGGAGCAGGTCCTCCTCCCGCTCGTTGGCCACCCCGCCCCCCAGACAGATCATGTCCGGGGAGAAAATGTTAACGGCGTTGGCCAGGCCGTCGGCCAGGTCGGAGAGATACCGGGCAGTGAGCTGGCTGGCAGTCTCGTCTCCCTGACGCATGGCGATAAAGGCAGTCTTGCCGCTGACCTTGGTCAGGTCCCAGTTGCACAGGGGCCACATACTGCTCTCCGGGTGGAGGTTCATCACCTCACGGGTCTGGCGCTTCAGGGCGGTGGCGGAGGAGTACTGCTCCCAGCAGCCCCGACGGCCACAGGGACAGGGATAGCCCCCCGCCCGGAGGACCATGTGGCCGATTTCGGTGCCCTGGAGACGAATACCGTTGCCCGTCCGCTGGAGGTAGCTGCCGCCGACGCCGGTACCCAGGGTAAACATCATGAAGAAGTTGCTCTCCCGGCCACATCCGGCGACCCCCTCCCCCAGGACGGCGCAGCAGGCATCGTTTTCCAGGTAGACCGGCACATCCCAGAGGGCCTGGAACAGCGCCCGGACGGGGGTGTGGTCAAAGGGTGCGTTGGCCGCCTTGACGGCGCACCCGGTCAGATCGTCCACCAGGCCTGGGATGCCAATGCCCACCGAGGACACCTCCTCCGCCGGGACGCCCGCCCCCTGGAGGGCCTCTCCGGAGATGCGGACCAGAGCGGCCACCGTCTCCTCCGGGGTGGGGCAGCTGGCGGCCCGGACCCTGGCCCGGGACAAAATCCGGTTCTGGCCGTCCACCACGCCGGCCACCAGGTTCGTACCTCCTACGTCGATGCCAATGCGTACCATGAAAAACCCTCCCTCTGTTTTTGTTGAGGCGATTGCTAAGCTGTTGAAAAGCGAATCTTGGGTCATAAGCAGGGCAGGAGGTCACAGAAGTCCGGCCCAGGGATTTTGTCGCTTTGGCGGCAAAAGTCAAGCTTTGTTTTTAGCCTGGTGCGCCACAGGGCGGCTTCTCCTGCCCCAGCGGGGCGATTCACCCTCTGTCCCGGCAAAAGCACACAGGGAAGCGGCAACTGTGCGAGTGATAAGACGCCGTCCGATTCTGGGCACAATTAAGCACAGGATTATGGTACTGTGAATGTAAACCTGCACCGACCAGCCGCGCGGAACGGGCTGACCGATAACGATGTGCTGCCGCTATAGCAGGACAGGCATTCCGTGTCACTGGGCCTATCTTCCCATGATGCCGAGACAACTCATCGCACACATGGAACTTTGCCTCGCAATTTGCAGCAAAACATCAAAAAATGGTATAAATAGTGTACCACAAAACCGTCCCACTAATCAAGTCCCGTTTCAGGCGGGGCGTCATAAAATTGTGTAGGTGTTACAATGATGCTTAACAGATAAGAGAAAAAAAGAGTAGCGAAT
>JAJBTD010000157.1 GCA_020861055.1 Clostridiales bacterium
AAGCCTGCTGTCGCCTGAAACTATTCACTTTTAACTTATTATACGAGGAGGTGGGCGAAATGACCCACGAGCGACAGGTCACCCTCCTCCGGCTGACGCTGGAGCAGTTTAAGGGGGTAGAGCGGCTGGAGCTGGACTTCGGCGGTAAGAGCGGTACGGTCTACGGGCGCAACGGCACGGGCAAGAGCAGCATCTACGACGCCTGGGCCTGGCTGATGACCGGTAAGGACAGCGGGAGCCAGACCCCGGCGGACGTGAACGGGTGCAGCATCAAGCCCCTGGACGGGGAGGGCAATGTTCTCGACCACGCCGCCCACACCGCCGTCACCGGCGTCCTCTCGGTGGGCGGGCGGGAGCTGACCCTCCGGCGGGAGTACTACGAAAAGTGGACCCGGAAGCGGGGCCGGGCGGAGGAGAGCTACGACGGCAACACCACCGACTACTTTGTGGACGGCGTGCCGGTGCAGAAAAAGCTCTATGACGAGACGGTGGCCCAGATCGCCCCGCCGGAGCAGTTCCGGGTGCTGTCCGATCTGTACACCTTCGCCAGCCTGGACGACCGCAGCCGCCGGGACGTCCTGCTCCAGGTGGCGGGGCTGGGAGATGAGCGGGAGATCATGGCCACAGACGAGCGGTTCTCTCCCCTGCTGGCGGCCACCGAGACGGACAGCCTGGAACAGTATACGAAGAAGGTGAAGTCCCTCCGGAAAAAGCTCAACGACCAGCGCGCCGCCATCCCCGCCCGGCTGGACGAGGTGAAGCGCTCGGTGGAGGAGCTGGCGGGGCTGCCCTTTGACGAGCTGCGCCAGAGCGTAGCCGATCTGGAGGCGGAGGAGGCCCGTTTGAACGGCCAGCTCTCCCAGACCGGCGCAGACCGCACCGCCGCCCTCCGGGTACAGGTGGGGGAGCTGGAGAACCGCAGGAACGCCCTGGAGCTGGAGAACCGGCAGTACCGGCAGCAGCAGGAGACGGCCCGGCCCGACCCAGGGGAAAAACGGCAGGAGTTGAACCGGCTCCAGGTGTCCTACCGCTACGAGAGCGAGCGCTACCACAGCGCCAAACGGGACGCCGAGAAATACGAGGCCCGGCTGGAGCAGAGCCGGGAGGACTGGCGGACGGCCTACCGGGAGCGGTACCCGGGCAACGCCATCTGCCCCACCTGCGGCCAGACCCTCCCGGCGGAAAAGCAGGCGGAGGCCAGGGCAGTGTGGCAGGAGCACCACGAGAAGAAGCTGAACGACGCCATCAGTGAGGGAGAGAGGATGAAAACTCTGTCGGCCCGCTCCCGGGAGCAGGCGGCGGAGGTGCAGAGCCGGATGGTGGAGCTGGAAAACCGCATCGCCCAGGCCAAGGACGAGTTGGCGGCTCTGGAGGCCGCCCCCGCCGGGGAGATCGCCGATCTGCCGGACTTTGAGGGGCGGATGGGCGAGATCATGGCGGAGCTGAGCAAGGCAAGGCAGGCCCTACAGTCGGCCATAGAGGACGTGGAGAAGGCCACCCGCAAGCTGCGGACGCAGAAGGAAACGGTCTCCGCCGAGCTGCGGAGCCTCCGGGAGCAGCTGGCCCGGGAGGACATCCTCCGCCGTGCCAGAGAGCGGGAGAAAGCGCTGCGGCAGCAGACCCGGGAGGTCTCGGAGCAGATCGCCCAGACGGACCGGACGCTGGACCTCATCGACCAGTTCACTCGGTACAAGACGGAGCACGTCACCGACAGCATCAACGGCTGTTTCCGGCTGGCCCGGTTCCGGCTGTTCCAGCGGCAGGTGGACGGCGGCCTGGTGGACTGCTGCGACGTGCTATATGGCGGGGTGCCCTACAAGGGCGACCTGAACGACGGCGCCAAGGTCTGCGTGGGGCTGGACATCATCGACACCCTGTCCCGGCACTACGGCCTCCGGCTGCCGGTATTCGTGGACAACGCCGAGAGCGTGAACGCGGACCGGATGCCCACCCTGGACAATCAGGTCATCCGCCTGGCGGTGACAGACACAGACGAGAAAGTGAGGCTGGAACTGTGAAGCTGAGTTTGGAAGAAAAGCCGAAGACGCCGCCGGTGGCCCCTGGGGTGTACATGGCGGTCTGCGTGGGCGAGGTGGGCCTGGGGGAGCAGGAGCACACCTACGAGGGCAGAACCTCCTACAAGAATGATCTGATGCTCCTCTTCGAGCTGTCGGAAGAGACCACCGGCACCGGCGCGGAGCAGCGGCCCGTCCTGCTCAGCCGGACATTCACGGCGACTATGGGGAAAAAGGGGCATCTCCGGGCGTTTCTGGAGTCCTGGCTGGGGCACGCCCTGGAGAACTCCGGGCAGTTCGACACCGCCCGGCTGCTGAACCGCCCCGCCATGCTAAGCGTAGTACACAGCAAGGACGGGCAGTATGCCAATATCGGCACCATTATGTCGGTGCCCAAGGGCACCACGGTCCCCCCGGCGACCACCGCCCCGGTCAGCTTCGACGCCGACGAGTGGGACGACGCTGCCTTTGCCGCTCTGCCGGAGTACATCCAGAACAGGCGGATGAAGGGCTCCCAGTACAAAAACCGGCACCTGCCGGATGAGGCGGTCAGCGTGGAGGCCGCCAACGCCCAGGCCGCCCAGGACGCAGAGGAGGACGGGCCGTGTCCCTTCTGACCTTCCGGCCCATCGCCTCCAGCTCCGCCGGCAACGCCTATCTGGTGACGGACGGGCACAGTCGGCTGCTGCTGGAGGCGGGGATCTCCTTCCGGCGGCTGCAACGGGCGTTGGATTACACCGCCCCGGGGCTGGACGGGTGTCTGATCACCCACGAACACAAGGACCACGCCGGGCATATCCGGCCGCTGCTGGAGTGCGGCGTGCCGGTGTACGCCTCCCCCGGAACCGCCAGAGCGCTGGAGCCGGAGGGGGTATGCCCGTTTCAGCTGTTACAGGGACGCAATGTAGGGCCGGCGTTTCAGATAGGGTCTTTTACTGTGGTGCCTTTTCGCACCTTCCACGATGCGGCGGAGCCAGTTGGGTATCTCATCCGGGGGTTTGATAGGGAGCAGCTGGTCTTTGCCACCGACACCGTGGGTTTGAATTACAGGTTCCGGGAGGTCGCCATCTACGCCCTGGAGGCCAACTACGACGACGAGACGCTGGCCCGGAACCGCCATATGCCGGAGGCCCGAAAAAAGCGGGTGCGCAACAGCCACATGGAAATTCACCGCCTGTGCAGCTATCTGGAGGGCCTGGACCTGACCGGTTGCCGGGAGCTGTGGCTGCTCCACCTGTCGGACGTGTCCGGCAATGAGAACTACTTTACAGACTTGGCGCAGAGAGCCGCAGGGCCTGGGGTTGCCGTGCGGTGCGCAGAGAAGGGGTGAGGATGTGGCAGAGCGACGTATGTTCGCAAAGGTGGTCACCAGCTCCGCCCGGTTCCTGCGGCTGTCGCCTGCCGCCCGTCTGCTGTACTACGATCTGGGGATGCAGGCGGACGATGACGGCTTTGTGGAGGCGTTCACCGTCATCCGTCCCACCGGCGCCGCAGAGCATGATCTGGAGGAGCTGGTGAGCGGCGGCTTTGTCCGGGTGTGCAACGACGACCTGGTCACCCACATCACAGACTGGGCCCGGAACAACCTGATACGGAAAGACCGGTATACCCAGAGCGTCTATCACCACCTTCTCCCCGCCAATGAGGACGGTCAACCTTTGGTTAACCAGCGGTTAACCCAGGAGAGGTTAGGAGAGGTTAGGTTAGGTAAGGTTAGGTTAGGTTAGGTGAGGTGAGGGGGCCGGAGGCCGCACCCACCCCCGCACCGGCCCCCGTCGGGGC
>JAJBTD010000191.1 GCA_020861055.1 Clostridiales bacterium
ACGCCTGCAAAAATGCCGTCGCTGATCAACGAGCGTAAGACCGGATGAACATCGGCGGCGATCAGCGCAGCGTCTGTAATGCCGGCAAGGTAGTCGATCCCGATCTCCAGAAGGTCCTGGAAGAATGCCCCAATCACATTGAAGGTCAGGTAAAACACCAGCAGCATAATGCCGATAAAGCAGGGAATGGCTGTATATTTGCCCGTCAGCACCCGGTCGATTTTTTCGCTGCGCAGCCGCTCCCTGCTCTCCTGGGGCTTCTGCACCGTATGACTGCACAGCTTTTGGATGAAAGTGAACCTCATGTCGGCAATTGCCGCAGCCCGGTCCAGCCCGCGCTCCCGCTCCATCTGGACGAGGATGTGCTCGACCAGCTCCTTCTCGTTTTCGGTCAGATTCAGCCGGTCCAGAATCAGCTGATCGCCCTCCGCAACCTTTGTGGCGGCAAAGCGGAGGGGGATGTTTGCCTCCTGCGCATGGTCTTCAATCAGGTGCATAATGCCGTGGAGCGCCCGGTGGACGGCCCCGCCGTGGTCGTTTTTGTCGCAGAAGTCCTGGCGCTTGGGCCGCTCCTGGTATTTGGCCACATGGAGCAGATGGGACACCAGCTCGTCGATGCCCTCATTCTTGGCGGCGGAGATGGGGACGACGGGGATGCCCAGAATCTCCTCCATCTCGTTGATGCGGATGGAGCCGCCGTTCTCCCGCACCTCGTCCATCATGTTCAGCGCCAGCACCATCGGCGTATCCAGTTCCATCAGCTGCATGGTCAGGTACAGGTTCCGCTCAATGTTGGTGGCGTCCACGATGTTGATGATGCCGCAGGGGTGCTCATTGAGCACGAAGTTTCTGGTGACCAGCTCCTCGCTGGAGTAGGGCGACATGGAGTAAATGCCCGGCAGATCGGTGACAAGGGTATCCTCGTGCCCCCGGATTGCGCCGTCCTTTCGGTCAACGGTGACGCCGGGGAAATTGCCGACGTGCTGGCTGGCGCCGGTGAGCTGGTTGAACAGGGTGGTCTTTCCGCAGTTTTGGTTGCCCGCCAGGGCGAAGGTGAGCACGGTCCCCTCCGGCAGAGGGTTCTCGTCCGCCTTGCTGTGGTATCGTCCGCCTTCGCCCAGACCGGGGTGATCCATCTCCTTGCTTTGGCTTTGAACAGGCTCTTTCCTTGCCTCGGAGATCTCTGCGATCTCGATGTTTTTCGCGTCCGCCACCCGCAGCGTCAGCTCGTAGCTGTGAATCCGCAGCTCCAGTGGGTCGCCCATAGGCGCAAATTTGACCATGGTAACGGTCACGCCAGGAATCAGCCCCATATCGAGGATATGCTGCCGCAGGGCGCCTTCGCCGCCAACGGTTTGTATAACGGCGCTTTTCCCGATTTCTAAGCTCTCTAATGTCATAGTGATTGGCTCTCCTTATTTGCCGCGCCTGCCCCGTAAAGAAAGCGACCTTCGGGCCAAGCGTATATCTTTCGATTGGAATCAAAGGGTGCTTCTCTATGACAAATATCATACTCCTCTGCGCCGGGCTTTGCAAGTCCGACCTGACCGGCTGAATGGGGAGGAGCCGGAGCTGATGGAAAAACCGCCTATGCGCTGGGTCAGGTGAAAAGCAGGCGATCAATACAGCGTACTGCATGCTCACCGACGGCGGCTATGCGCTGTAATCCATGCAATATTTGTCGCTCCAGCCGAAGGAACAATTGACAAACATCTGTATAGATGTTACGATAAGGGAAAATATGGAAGATAACGGAGGGGAGGGAGTATCATGCTGCGGATTGCCATTGTGGAGGATGACCCAAAGGACTGCGAGCGCCTGACAGGGTTTTTGAAGCGCTACGAAGAGGAGCGGCATCAGCAGATAGGATGCTCTCTTTTCTCAGACGGGCTGTCCTTTATCAGCGACTATACGCCGTCCTATGATATCATCCTGATGGACATCGCCATGCCGAATATGGACGGGATGCAGGCGGCCCACCGCCTCCGGGAGCTGGACGATACGGTCTGCCTCATCTTTATTACGAATATGGCCCAATATGCTATTGCGGGATATGAGGTCAATGCCCTGGACTTCCTGCTCAAGCCGGTGGAGTACCTCCGCTTTGCGGCAAAGCTGGACAAGGCGATCCAGAATCGCGCGCTGAAATCGGATCGCATCCTGCTCTTCCAGACGGGGAATGACTACGTCAGGGTCAGGATCTCTACGATCTGTTATGTCCGGAGCGAAAAACACTACGTCTTTCTGGTCACGCAGGAAGGGGAGCACCGGGTACGGGAGTCCATGAAGGAGATGGAGCAGATGCTCCCCCGGGAGCGGTTCGTCCGCTGCGACAACTCCTACATCGTCAACCTGGCCTACGTCAAGCGCATCAACCGGGACAGCGCACAGGTCGGCCCCTACACGGTGCCGGTCAGCAGGCCCCGCAGGAAGGAACTCGTCAACGCCTTCACCCGTTATTTGGGAGAGTTGAAATGATGGCGAAGATCGAAGCGTTAGTGACAGGGTGCTCCCAGGCCGTCCAGTTCTGTCTACAGCTGATGCTGGCCACCGGTATCCAGTGCATCAGCCTGAAGCGGCGGCCCCGGTTTCTCCTGCGCCTGGTCTGTGTGGCTCCGCTTCTCATCCTGTTGAGCTGGTGGCTGGACGGGTTGGAGCCGATCTCCTATCTGGGCTGGCTGCAAATGACTCCCTTTGAAATTTGGGTGCTGATGCTGCCGGTCTGCTGTTTTCTGTTCGACATCACGCGAAAGGAGACGCTCTTCGTCTGCCTGGCGGGGATGGCCACCCAGCACAGCTGCATCATCTCCACAGAGCTGATCCTGCACCTGTGTCTGCCGGGGGCGTCCGCCTTTGTGACAGACCTTCTTGCGGTTCTCCTCTACGCAGTGTTGTGTGGCGTGGCCTATCTGGTGTTCGCACGCAAGATCAACCGGGAGATCGACATCCGCATCCGGGCCAACCGCCTGCTGCTGGTGGCGGCGGCCACCATGATCTTCACCATGGTTCTGCGCCGGGCGGCGGTGGACAATCTGGGAGACACCTACAGTCTCATGCTGAAGGGCGCTATCGACCTGTACGGCGTCATGGGGTGCCTCGTCTCTCTGTGGGTGCTGTTTTCCAACAACACCATCGACGAGATGCGGGTGGAGCAGATGATGATGGAGCAGGTCATGCGGATGGAGGAGGAGAAGCACCGCTTCTCCCAGGCCACCATCGACACCATCAACCTGCGTTGCCATGACCTGAAGCACCAGCTGGAGCGGCTGCGCACGGGAGAGGACGGAATTTCCCGACAGGCGCTCCAGGAGCTGGAGGACTCGGTGACGGTCTATTCCAAAATCGCAAGGACCGGCAGCGACGTGCTGGACTCCATTCTGACCCAGGAGAGCCTGTGCTGCGAGCGGTATCACATCCACTTCACCTGCATCGCAGACGGGGCGCAGCTCCGGCACATGAAGAGCACCGACCTGTACTCTCTGTTTGGCAACGCCATCGACAACGCCATCGAGGCCGTCCGGCAGGAGCCGGAGGAGGAAAAACGGGTCATCTTCCTGAAGGTCACAGGCAACGGCGACTATGTGAGCATCCACCTGGAAAACCACTGTCCCGGACAGGTGACCTTCCGGGACGGCATCCCCCAGACAGACAAGGCCGACCGGGAGCAGCACGGCTTCGGGATGAAAAGTATGCAGTACGTGGCGCGGAAATATGGCGGAAATCTGGTGTGCCGTCAGGAGGGAGAGATGTTTTATCTGAATATCCTGTTGGAAGCGCCCGGAGAAGAG
>JAJBTD010000146.1 GCA_020861055.1 Clostridiales bacterium
CGACAGTGATAATACACAGCAGAATCAGCAACCCATAGACCAGGCCAAAGGCCCGGCAGGTGGATTTGAACTCGTATTTCAACAGCTTGATCAGCATTTGAATACCTCCCGGAACAGTCCGTCCACGCTGGTCCCCCGCTCCTCCCGGATGTGGTCCACCGTGTCGTGGAGGAAAATGGTTCCATCCTTGAGAAACAGCACCTCGTCCAGCACCGTCTCCACGTCGGCAATCAGGTGGGTGGAGATGAGGATACTCCCTTCCTCGTTGTAGTTGGTGAGAATAGTGGACAGGATAAAATCTCTGGCCGCCGGGTCCACCCCGCCGATGGGCTCGTCCAGCACGTACAGCTGGGCGTTCCGGCTCATCACCAGCACCAGATGGACCTTCTCCAGTGTCCCCTTGGAGAGGGTGGTCAGCCGTGCCCCTGTATTCACTCCCAGCCGGGCCAGCATATCCTCCGCCTTGGCCCGGTCAAAGTCCGCGTAAAAGTCCTGGAACAAGCTGAGGCTGTCCCGCACCGTCATCCATTTGCCCAAAAAGGGCCGTTCCGGCAGATAGCTCACCACTGCCTTGCTCTCCGGCCCCACGGGATGCCCCGCCACAGAGATGCTGCCGCTGTCCGGAGTCAGCAGGCCACAGATGATCTTGATGAGGTTGGTCTTCCCCGCCCCATTTGGTCCCAACAGGCCGATGATGCGCCCTCTGGGAAGCGTCAGCTCCAGCTTTCGGAGCACCTCTGTCCTGCCGTAGCGCTTGGTGAGCCCCTCGCAGGTCAGGATCGGTTGTTCTGTCATGTCAGTCACTCCTTTTATCCTCTTCTCTGTCAGAAGCTGCTCCGGCGTTCCAGTCCCGGAGCATATTCTGTATCTCCTCCGGGGAGAAGCCCAGCCGGGCCAGCTGCTGTCGGCAGTCGGTCACATAGCTCCGGGCCTGTTTCAGCCGGAGATATCGGATGAGCTCTTTGCTCTCTGTCACCGTCCGCCCCGCCGTCCGCTGGGTGTAGAGCAAGCCCTGCTCCTCCAGGAGACTGAGCGCCCGCTGCATGGTGTTGGGATTGACGGCGGCCTCCTGGGCCAGATCCCGGACGGACGGGACGTGGCTCCCCGGAGCATATTCCCCGGTGAGGATGCGCAGCCGGATGACCTCCGCCGCCTGCAAATAGATGGGGGTGTCGCTCTGAAACCTCCACGGCATGGACATCGCTCTCCTTTCTATTATTGTATTAAGATAATAATACAGACAGGCCGCCCTGTCAAGTCCGCGGATGTTTTTTTAGATTTCTTAAAAATGAGCTTTGATGAGGCAGGCTCTCTGGTTCTTTCCTAGAGTTTGTCACAAACACCCCCGCATTTCGACCCCCACAAACAGGAAATTCCCACTATTGTCTTTTTTCTGAACTCTGATATAATATTCTCTGTAAACAATCGTGCGTCATCTGCGGACGTTTTGCCATCAGGAGCGCACAGTACAGGAGGAGCAGTCATGGTAGAGGAGACACTTTCCTTTTTGAACCAGGCAGACCCCCAAGTGGGGGCCGCCGTCGCCCAGGAGCTGACCCGTCAGCGGCGGAACATCGAGCTGATCGCCTCGGAGAACGTGGTCTCGGAGGCGGTACTGGCCGCTGCCGGTTCCGTTCTGACCAACAAGTATGCCGAGGGATACCCCGGCCACCGGTATTACGGCGGCTGTCAGTGTGTAGACATTGTGGAGGACATTGCACGTGACCGGGCCAAGGAGCTGTTTGGGGCCAAGTTTGCCAACGTCCAGCCCCACTCCGGCGCACAGGCCAACTATGCCGCCTACCGCGCCCTGTGCAACGTAGGCGACACCGTCATGGGAATGCGTCTCGATCAGGGCGGACACCTGACCCACGGCTCGCCGGTGAATTTCTCCGGCAAGGATTACAAGATGGTCTCCTACGGGGTGGACGTCAAGACCGGCCTCATCGACTATGACCAGGTGCGCGATCTGGCAAAGAAATACCAGCCCAAGATGATCATCGCCGGAGCCTCCGCCTATCCCCGTGCCATCGATTTCAAGCTGTTCGCCGATATTGCCCACGAGGTCGGGGCCTATCTCATGGTGGATATGGCCCACATCGCCGGCCTGGTGGCGGGCGGTCAGCATATGTCCCCTGTACCCTATGCCGACATCGTCACCACCACCACCCACAAGACCCTTCGCGGCCCCCGGGGCGGCATGATCCTCACCAACGACGAGACGATCGCAAAAAAGGTGAACTCCGCCGTCTTCCCCGGCTCTCAGGGCGGGCCGCTGATGCACATCATCGCCGCCAAAGCGGTAGCTCTGGGAGAGGCGCTTCAGCCTGAGTTCAAGGTCTATGCGGAGAACATCGTCAAGAACGCCCAGGCCATGGCTAAGGCTATTCTGAACGGCGGCCTTGACCTGGTCTCCGGCGGCACGGACAACCACCTGATGCTGGTAGACCTCCGCCCCGCCGGGCTCACCGGCAAGGAGATGGAGCGCCGTCTGGACGAGGTGTTCATCACCGCCAACAAGAACGCCATCCCCGACGACCCGGAGAAGCCCTTCGTCACCTCCGGTCTTCGCCTGGGCACCCCTGCCGTCACCACCCGCGGCTTCAACGAGGCGGACTGCGCCCTGGTGGGCGACCTGATTTGCCAGACTGCCACCGCCTACGACACCAAGGCAAACGACATCCGGGACGCTGTGGTGGCTCTCACCGACCGCTATCCCCTCTATCGCTAAATCACCTGCCAACAACAGCAGCGCCGCCGGGAGATTTCTACCTCCCGGCGGCGCTTTGTCCGCTTCAGTGATTCATCATGCTTACAGGTTACGGAAATACTCTCCCAGACGGGCAACGGTCACCAGGTCCGCCACACCGTCGATCACCAGGCAGACGCCTGCAAATACCATCAGGGTGACGACAGAGCTCCAGGGGTTGAGCAGCACCACAAAGGCGACCACCAGGGTCAGGATGCCTGTCACCAGGGCAGTCCCCCACCCGGCGGCCCCCGCCCGGTGGGCGCTGTAAGCAAACTGCAAATTCTGGCCTGCGTGGACCAGCACCCAGATACCGGCGATGGTGGTGATGAAGGAGACCATCCCACCCGGATTGCGGGCAATCCACAGGCCGAGAATCAGCTCCACCACGCCAAAGATCAGCTGTCCATAGCTGACGGCAACACTACGGTTCGAGATAAAGGTCACAATGGAGCATACGCCCAGAATGACCAGTACCCAGCCCAGAATTCCAAGCACAACTGCCAGGGTGCTCTCCGGCAGGAAGATCAGCAACAACCCCAGCAGAATGGTCACGACTGCGCTCAGCACGCTCTGATGCTTTAATCCTTTGAAAAAGTTTCCCATTCGATCTCATCCTTTCCTTTCGACCCAGGCAACTGCATGTTTAATCCTTGCTGAAATTATTATATCTCATTCGAAGCGGAGTGGATGAACGAATTGTGAAGGGTCAATGTCATTTTGGTTAAGAACCACCGCTTTTCGCCCCGCCTGTTCCGCAGGCAGAAGCCATTTGAAAATGGAAAACCGGTCTCTGTCACAAAACAGAAACCGGTCTGAGAGGCAACACCCGGATTCGAACCGGGGAATCAGGGTTTTGCAGACCCACGCCTTACCACTTGGCTATGTTGCCATATGGAAAACAGGAGCAACTTGATTGCTCCTGTTTTCATTTGGAGCGGAAGACTAGGATCGAACTCGCTACCTCCACCTTGCCAAGGTGGCGCTCTAACAGATGAGCTACTCCCGCATACGCTTTCA
>JAJBTD010000024.1 GCA_020861055.1 Clostridiales bacterium
GTCCCGGATGGGGCCCCGCCCTGTTTTGTTAACCCTATGGCATTCGAATGGACTATCAAATCTGCATGAGAGACAGAGCGGCGCCGAAGCCTCCGTTCTCGATTTTGATTGTGGTCCGTTTAGCACGGGGCGGGGGCGGCGTCAAGGGAGAAGTGGGCGTTCTTTTTGCCTTGCCTGAGGCGCAGCCGTCAGCTCATGCAGCGCTCCCTTTCCGGTCGTTTTTTCCTTCACGAAAGATTTACACATCTGGAAAAGCAATTCTCTTGCCATTTGCGCAGAATGTGATAAAATATGACCTGATGAAAATTTCCGGACGGCTCCACCTTGCCCCTTCAGGGGCTGGCGGCCCGTGGACTCCCATTTCAAACAAGCGTAGGGGTAATCGCACTATGAGCTATCGCATCGGCATTGACATCGGCTCCACCACCGTCAAGGTGGTGGTGCTGGACGACGACAACAAACTGCTGTTCCGCTCCTATGAGCGGCACTTTTCCAAGGTCCGGGAGCGGACCTGCCAAACCCTCCGCTCCATCGCCGACCGGTACAGCGGCCAGGACGTGAAGGCGGTCATCACCGGCTCCGCGGGACTGGGCGTCAGTAAGGCCAGCGGGGTGGACTTTGTCCAGGAGGTCTACGCCACCGCCGCGGCGGTGAACACCTACATCCCCGGCACCGACGCCGTCATCGAGCTGGGCGGCGAGGACGCCAAGATCATCTTCTTTGGCGGCGCTCTGGAGGAGCGGATGAACGGCTCCTGCGCCGGTGGCACCGGGGCCTTTATCGACCAGATGGCCACCCTGATGAACGTCACCGGCGACGAGCTGGACCGGCTGTCCATGGGGCATGAGAAGATCTATCCCATCGCCTCCCGCTGCGGCGTGTTCGCCAAGAGCGACATCCAGCCCATCCTGAACCAGGGCGGGCGGAAGGAGGACGTGGCCGCCTCCATCTTCCAGGCAGTGGTGGACCAGACCATCGCCGGACTGACCCAGGGCCGGGAGCTGAAGGGCAAGATCGTCTTTTTGGGAGGTCCTCTCCACTTCCTCATGGGCCTGCGGGAGCGGTTCGTGGAGACGCTACACTTGGACGAGGAGCACGCCATCTTCCCGGAAGACGGGGACTGCTTCGCCGCTATGGGCGCCGCTCTGTGCGCCACTGACTTTGAGGCCCAGCCCTTTGACCAGATTTTGGAGAAGCTGGAAAAGAGCCAGTCTGCCGTTACCAGCGTGGATACCGCCCCTCCTCTGTTTACCAGCCAGGAGGAATACGACGACTTCTGCCGCCGCCACAACAGCCAGCACCCCCCGGAGGCGGACATTAACACCTATGTGGGCGATGCCTATCTGGGCATCGACGCCGGCTCTACCACCACTAAACTGGTACTCATCGCCCCGGACGGCGGTCTGCTCTACACCTACTATCACTCCAACCTGGGCAACCCAGTCTCCATCGTCCGGGAGCAGCTGGAAAAAATCTACGCCCTCTGCGGAGATCGGATCACGATTAAGGGAAGCGCCGTCACCGGCTATGGTGAGGACCTGATCAAGAACGCCTTCCGGTGCGACCTGGGCCTGGTGGAGACCATGGCCCATTACAAGGCCGCCGCCCACTTCAACCCCGACGTGGACTTTATCATCGACATCGGCGGCCAGGACATGAAGTGCTTCAAGATCCGCAACGGCGCGGTGGACTCCATCATGCTCAACGAGGCCTGTTCCTCCGGCTGCGGCTCCTTCATCGAAACCTTTGCCAAGGCCCTGGGCTATGACATCGCCGACTTTGCCAAGCTGGGCCTGTTCACCGAAAAGCCGGTGAACCTGGGCTCCCGCTGCACCGTGTTTATGAACTCCTCGGTGAAGCAGGCCCAGAAGGACGGGGCCAGCGTGGAGGATATCTCTGCCGGCCTCGCCATCTCCATCGTGAAAAACGCCATTTACAAGGTGCTTCGGATGTCCTCCGCCGACGACCTGGGCCAGCATATCGTCGTCCAGGGTGGCACCTTCCACAACGACGCTGTGCTCCGGGCCTTTGAGCAGGAGCTGGGACGGGACGTGGTCCGTCCCACCATCGCCGGTATCATGGGAGCCTTTGGCGCGGCGCTGGTGGCGAAGGAGCTGCATCTGGAGCAGTCTTCTATCCTCTCTGCTGACGAGCTGGCCCGGTTCCAGCACACCGCCCGGCCCGTGACCTGCAACGGCTGCACCAACCACTGCTCCCTGACCATCAATACCTTCGACGGGGGCCGCCGTTTCATCTCCGGCAACCGTTGCTCCAAGCCCCTGGGGGGCAAAAAGGTGCAGAACCCCGATTTGATGAAGTACAAGTACGACAAGCTCCGCTCCATGACCGGCAAGGGGGGCGGCAACGGCATCCGGGGCAAAATCGGCATCCCCTTCGGACTGAATATGTACGAGAACCTGCCCTTCTGGTTTGCCTTCTTCAAGGCGCTGAACTTCGAGGTGGTGCTCTCCCCGGAGTCCAGCCGGAAGCTGTACCTCAAGGGCCAGCGGACCATCCCTTCGGATACGGTCTGTTACCCCGCCAAGCTGCTTCACGGCCATGTGGAGAGTCTGCTGGAGGAGGGGCTGGACACCATCTTCTACCCCTGCATGAGCTACAACTTTGACGAGGGCATCAGCGACAACAACTATAACTGCCCCGTGGTGGCCTATTATCCCGACCTCATCGCCGCCAACCTTCCCGACCTCCAGGGCAAGCGGTTCCTCCACCCCTACTTTGGCCTGCACCGGCCCAAGGACTTTGAAAAGCGGGCGGCGGACTACTTCCTCCAGGAGTTCGGCATTCCCAAAAAGGAGACGGTAGCGGCGGCACGGGCAGCTTACCAGGCATACCACGCCTTCCGGGATGACGTCTACCGCACCGGGCAGGAGTACATCGCCTATGCCCGCGCCCACGATATGCCTATTATGGTGGTGGCCGGGCGGCCCTATCACATGGACCCGGAGATCAACCACGGCATCAACGACCTGATCACCGGCTTCGGCTTCGTCCTCATCACCGAGGACGCCGTCTCCGGGGAGATGGATCACCAGACCCGGACGGTGCTCAACCAGTGGACCTATCACGCCCGGATGTATAACGCCGCCCGGTACGTCTGTACCCAGTCGGATATGGAGCTGATTCAGCTCGTCTCCTTCGGCTGCGGCGTGGACGCCATCACCGGCGACGAAATGCGCTCCATTCTGGAGCAGGGCGGCAAGCTGTACACCCAGTTGAAAATCGACGACATCTCCAACCTGGGGGCTGTCAAGATCCGGGTGCGCAGCCTCATCGCCGCAGTGGAGGCCCGAAAGAGCCGGGAGCAGTCCGAAGAGGATGCCCGGCAGCACACCGCCTGAGCCTCCCGCCTAGATTCTCTGTTTTGGAAAGAGGTACCCCATGGCTGAATTAGTCTATAACAAGGACGGACGTCTCCTGTTCACCAAGGAGATGAAGAAGGAATACACCATTCTCATGCCCCAGATGCTGCCCATCCACTTTGAGATGTTCCGCCAGCTCCTGCTGCTGGAGGGCTACAAGGTGGACCAGCTGAACAACGACAGTCGCAACGTGGTGGACGAGGGGCTGAAGTACGTCCACAACGACACCTGCTACCCTGCGCTGCTGGTCATCGGCCAGTTTATGGACGCCATCAAAAACGGCGGCTATGACCCCCACAAAATTGCCCTCTTTATCACCCAGACCGGCGGCGGCTGCCGGGCCTCCAACTACATCCACCTGCT
>JAJBTD010000160.1 GCA_020861055.1 Clostridiales bacterium
CCGGACACCCTGGCCAGAGAGTATTTCCGGGATAAGGAAAAGTGCCGGAACATTGGCCTGCCCGCCAACTACTTTCCGGATGACTACCCCACCCAGCCCCCCATCGTCCGCTGGCGCAGCGCCGGGCAGCTGCTCTACACCAACTGGCTGAATTACTACGTCTACCAGACCACGCCTTACAACCTCAAAGACATCGGCCTGCGTTAAATACAGCAAGCGGCCCCGGCTTTCTGCCGAGGCCGCTTGTCTCATTTTTCCGGTAAATTCGACTCGTAGTCAAACACATACCGCCCGCAGGCATTGAGGATCTTCGTGTCCCCGTACTCCCGCCAGCGGGGCAGCTTATAGCCATAATTCAGGTGGACATGGCCGTGGACCATATAGCTGGGCCGATACCTGTCCAGCATACGGTTGAAAGCCGTAAACCCGATGTGGGAGGGGGAGGACTGGTCATCCCCCAGGTCAAAGGCGGGGGAATGGGTCAGCAGGATGTCGAAGCCCCTGTGCCGGGCGATCTGGAACCACAGTTTGCGGCAGCGCAGCTCCATCTGCCGCTGGGTGTACTGGTGCGGCCCCGGATTGTACCGGATAGAGCCTCCCAGCCCCAGGATGCGCACCCCGTTGTGGACATAGATGCGGTCCTCGATGCACTCGCAGCCCTCCGGAGGCACCGCCTCATAGTGGTCGTGGTTGCCGTGGACATACAGCAGCGGGCAGTGGGCCATGGTCACCAGAAAGGTGAGATATCTGGCGTCCAGGTCCCCCGCCGCCAAAATCAGGTCGATATCGTCCAGCCGTCCCGGCTGGTAATAGTCCCAGAGGTATTTGTCCTCGTCGTCTGCTATCGTCAAGATTTTCATGCCTCTGTCTGTTTGCCCTCCGCTGTCGGGGCCGGCGTCTCCACCGCCTCCTTGGCCACCTTTTCCACGCCGACCACGTCCACCGTGGCCTTGCCCTCATAGCTCAGCTGGCTGTAGGAGGGCAGCGTGCCCTCCACGTTCTCCGCCAGCCAGTCCATGGTGATGATCTCCTCCGGGGTGGCGGAATCGTTCTCGCTGCCGTGGATCACCGTCTCCTGGGAGCGGAGAAACCCGTCAAAGGGGTGGAGCTGTCCGGACTGGATGGCTCCGCCCACCATCCGGGCCAGCCGCCGGACGCTCACCGGCAGCTTGTCCGAGCAGATGACCTCCACCACGCCGGAGGACATCCCCCACCAGTAGTTCCGGGCCTTGTTCTTGTCCCCGTCCTCCTGGAAGGTGCCGTTGAGCACGCCTCGGATGATATACTCGTAGTAAAGCCCCCAGTGCCATACCGGCATCGCCAGGGACTGTCTCCGCTCCTCATCCATATAGAACAGACCGAAGGCGTTGGCGTCGTCGCTGTTGGGCCGGTTCATATCCCGGCCGGAGATCAGGTGGACGCCCTTGTTCAGCAGCCGCTCCACCGCCTGGGGATAGCCGTCGTTCATCCACTCCAGATGGACCCTGGCCCGCGGGTTCACCATCTGCGCCCCCAGGGCAAAGGCGTTGATGCCCGCAATGACGCCGTAGATGGGATAGTCGCAGATATACCCCACCTGTCCGTCCACCGCCAGCGCCCCGGCGATGGCTCCGGTGACGAATTTCGCCTCGTAAGCTCTGGCATAGTAGGTGCGGATGGCCCGATGGGAGGTGTTCAGGGAGCAGTTCATCAGAATGACCTCCGGATGGTCCACCGCCACTGCCAGGCTGGAGTTGAGCAGCCGTGGGGTGGTGGTGAAGATCAGGTCGGCTCCGTCCTCCACCGCCTGCCGGATGTGCTCCGCCGGGTCGCCCTCCAGGGCGTTGAAATAGCTTCGGGTGGCGATCTGGCTCTTGAACACCTGCTCCACATGGCGGCGGCCCAGCTCGTGGAGATAGGTCCAGCCGGACGCCTTGGCGGTTTTGTCGTGGACAAAGGCCACGTTGAGCGTCTCTGTGCCGGTGAGCGTGTCCGCCAGCTTCTTCACCCAGGTCTTGTGTCCAAAGGAGGGGCTCAGCACCAGCTCGATGGGCTTCTCCTCCCGGAGCAGGACGATCTCCTCCCAGATCTTGGTCAGGTTCTGCCGCAGCTCCTGGCCGGTCATCTCCCTGGCCTTGTCGTAGCCGTAGATATTCAGGAAGATCAGCACCGCGTCCGCCGGGGTCGCGGGGAGCTTTTCACCTCCCAGGTTCTCAAAGCCCTGACGGAAGTGGTAGTAAAACCGCTGGAAGGCCCGCTCGTCCTCCTCGGACCAGCTCTCCTGGGGCTTCTTCCCCACCATCATCTGGAGCTTTTTGTAGCTGCCCAGACGGCTGAACCAGATATAGTTGATGCCGCTGAGCTTGTTGAAGTCCAGATATTCGTAATAGAGCTTGTTGTCCGTTATATCCGTCTTGGGAGGCAGAATGCGTGTGACGATGGCCGGGATAAATGCCGCGTCGAAGTATTTCAGCACGCTGACCCGCTTGTTGCCCTCCTGGACATAGTAGCGGTTCATGTACTCAAAGACGACCACGCTGTCCCGTATTCCCTCGTTCAGATGAGCCTTGCACAGCTTTTCCCACTTCATGCAAAACTCAGAGTTGGTCGGCAGCAGGGGCATAAAGTTCCGGGCAAAGGAGGTGGTGCGTCCCGCCGTTTTGGTGCCCACCACGTTTTCCGCCGGCACCTGGACCGCTCCCAGCTCCACCAGATTGTACTCGCTGTAGCTGGGCAGGATGTCGTCCAGGACGGGCAGATAGGGATACTCGCCCCGCTGGATGCAGGCACGGTATTCCTTTGTCCCCAATCTCAGGGCACTGGCATAGGTCAGTTCATTCATAGAGCTTTCTTCCTTTCGTCAGTGTGCAGTCTTGTAAGCTCATTATAAAATAATCTCCGTTGCTTCGTCAATCGTCAGAAGCGCAAAAGTATGCCGTCCGCGCTTCTCTTTCTCTGTAAAGCGTCCTTCCCTCCCGCGCTCTCTTTTGGGCAAGCGGAGAGAAAAACAGAAAAAAGCTCTTGACAACCGGTAGAAAATGAATATAATAGAAAGAGCCGTCAGGTGACGGCAGACACATAGCGGGATTGTGTAAGGGTAGCACAGCAGACTCTGACTCTGTATGTGAGGGTTCGAATCCTTCTCCCGCTGCCAGAGAAAACCCGCTCGAAGGTTGGAAAAGACTTTCGAGCGGGTTCTTTTTCGCGGTTTTGGGGGTGGACTTCTGTCGCGGCCTGACCGACGTACCCTGCCCCTATTCCTCGCTCTCCTCCTCCAACAGCCGCATTCCGGCGGTGCCGGTGACGGGGAGAGAGAAGGCGATGGCATGGGCCTGGCGGGCCTGGGACATAATGGCCCGCATAATGGGATTGCGGTCGGTGCGCTTGACCACCATAAAAATCAGCTCCTTCTCCGCGCCCAGGGAGAACCCCAGAAACTGAGAGGCCCGCTCCATCCCCGTACCCTTGGCGTGAAGGATGGTGCCGCCGGGGGCGTGGGCCTGCCGGGCGGCGTCCATGATGAGATCGGTGTTGCCCTGGTCGGCGACAGTGACCAGCAGCTCATATTTCGTGTCCTGCAAAACGGATTCCTCCCCCTTGACAAATTCCTGGTTGGCGGTGAGAAACAACAGCGTCCGCTTGCCTCCCACGCTGCTCATGGGGACGGTGAAGGCCACGCCGGTGCCCGGTACGTCAATGCTCAGCCGGGTCTGTAGCCCCTTGCGCACCAGCTTCCACCGTTCCCCGGTGACGAAGGAGA
>JAJBTD010000109.1 GCA_020861055.1 Clostridiales bacterium
TCTGCTGGACCCGGCGGATTTTTTTGCGGTATTCTGGAACAGCTGCAAGCAGGCCTTCCCCCAGGCGATCGGGCAGCTCCTGGTGGGCGCTCCTGCGGCCTGGGCCTTCGCCAAGTTGAAGTTCCCCGGACGGCGGGCGCTGTTCGGGGTGTATGTGGTGCTGATGCTGCTGCCCTTCCAGGTGACCATGGTGCCCAGCTACCTGGTTTTGAACGGCCTGAACCTGATGGACACCGTCTGGGCGGTGATTCTCCCCGGCATCTTCTCCACCTACCCGGTGTGCATCATGACCCGTGGCTTCGAGGCCATCCCCAAAAGCGTCATTGAGGCGGCGGAGCTGGACGGGGCGGGACAGGGGGCCATCTTCTTCCGGCTGGGGCTGCCCATGAACCTGCCGGGGATCATCTCCGCCTTTGTCCTGGGTTTTCTGGAGGCCTGGGGCGCGGTGGAGCAGCCCATGACCTTTCTGGAGTCGGCGGAGAACTGGCCCCTGACCCTCTATCTCCCCCAGGTGGTGATGGACAACCTGGGCCTCTCTATGGCGGCCAGCTTTATCGCCCTACTACCGGCACTGCTCATCTTCCTGTTCGGGCAGCGGTATCTGGAGCAGGGCATTTTACAGGGGGCTGTGAAGGAGTAATTTCACTTGCTGTTTACATAATATTGAGCCATTGATTGACAGGAGGAACCCAAGATGAGACAGAAGAAGACAATTTCCTTGCTGCTGGCAGCGGCTATGATGCTGACCCTGTGCGCCTGCGGGGGGCAGACCGAATCCGGCGTCACCGCCGAATCCCTCTCCGGCGGCACCGGCCGCTATGTGGAGACGAATATCACACCGGAGAGCTACGCATCCTATGCCGCCGATGCGGACTTTAACAGCTGTATCGCTCTGCAATATGGCGACGACGATACGGTTGACCTGGCAGTACGCTTCGGCGTGCGGGATTCCGCAGGGAACCTCGCATCCAGCGACCTGATCTGGTACCACTCTGAGGACAAGGGGGACACCTGGGAGGAGCAGACGCTGACCGATCTGTGGGACAGAGATCTGGCTCAGGAATGGTACTTCGGGACAGACGGCTCCGTCTACAGCTGGACCCTGGTGACAGACTACGACGAGGACACAGACATCTCCAAGGTGACGGCGGTGCGTCTTTACAAAATGGCAGACGGAGAGGAGTCAGTCACAGACTACGACTTCTGTGAGCCGGAGCGGACGATGGGAGGCTGGAACCCCGGCGGCATCTATCAGGACAAATATCTGCTGTTCATCGTGAGCTATGAGGAAGGCGACACCCTCTATGTCATGGATATCACCACCGGAGAATTTCTGTGGACGGTATCGGCGGATTACTACAATCTAAGCTTCGCCGTGGCCGGGGACACGGTCTATGTCAGCGACCGCGGGCAGCTGAACAACTCCTACAACCTCAGCAACGGGACGCTGCTGGACGAGCTGGATATGACCGGAATGTCGGAAAACGACTGCTACCTTTCCAGCAGCCGCATGACAGAGCAGGGCAGCTATTACTTTCTGGACAGCGACCTGAATTTCTGCATGGGCATCCTGGGGTCCAATCTGAAGGAGATCATCCTGGACGGCACCTATTACCGGTACGGCTCCCAGCTCAATGTGCTCGACAGCAGCATGGACTTCTATGTGGCGGAAGACAACACCATCTATATCAACGCCCGAAGCGACGAGCAGGAGCTGAACCTCTACCGCTACGACTACGACGCCGACGCCACCTATGGCACGACCACCCTGACCGTCTGGGCGCTGGAGGACAGCGCCACCATCCGTCAGGCCATCTATGCCTTCCAGGAGAGCCATCCGGAGGTGGAGGTAGACCTCCAGGTCCAGGACTACGGGGCATACAGCGAGAGCGGCAGGACGCTAAACGATGTCCTCACCACCCTGAACACCCAGATGCTGGCGGGGAACGGCCCGGACGTGCTGGTGCTGGACGGGGTGGACTATGAGAACTACATCGACAAGGGGGTGCTGGAGGATTTGAGCGACCTGGTGGACGGGACGGAGTTTGTGGGCGAGACGGTGTCCGCCTTCCAGCAGGCGGACGGCGGCTACTATGTCCTCCCCGCCCGGTTTACCGTCCCTCTGCTGCTCAGCAGTCAGGCGGATACCCCGGACAGCCTGGATGCCTTGGCAGAGGCCGTGGCCCAGGAGGGAGCGGACGATCCATGCCTGGCCACCACCTATTATGACCTGGTTTGGAACCTGTGGTATCCCAGCGCATCCGCCCTGGTGACAGGGGACGGAGTGGATACGGAGGCTCTGAGCGCCTGGCTCTCCGCTCTGAAAACGATCAGCGACACCTATGGCTATTTCGCCCCGGAGGACGAGGGGACCGACTCCAACTTTGAGGAGGTCATCCCCGGCGCCTACGACTACGGCAACCTGAATACCTATGTGGAGGACGACGCCTATACCTGGCTGGAGCAGGACAGCCCCTGGGGGTTGACCACCCTGGACGCAGTGGAGGACCTGGTGATGGCCCTCTCCACCTGTGAGCGCTACGGGAAGGACATCTCCGATTTTACCGTCACCCAGGCCCCCGGACTGGTGGAGGGTGCCTACGCCCCGAAGGTGCTGCTGGGGGTGAGCGCAGGCTCCAACGTCACCGAGACGGCGAAGGAGTTTGTGGCCTGCGTCCTGTCGCTGGAGGTACAACAGTACACCTATGGGGACGGCCTGCCCGTCTTGCAGGAGGCCATAGATCAGCAGCTGGACTATTTCGCCGACCCGGCGGCAGAGTACGGGTGGGACATCGACGAGCTGCGGGTGCTGCTGGACAGCCGCACCACCCCCTCGACAGCCAGCGAGCTGGTGCTGGAGGCGGTCTACGGCGCGGCGGAGCCGTACTGGTCCGGGGAGCTGACCCTGGACGATGCGATAGCGCAGGTGGAGGACGATCTGGCCCTCATGCTGGCGGAGCAGTAAGGGAGCGCGCTATGAAGCTGAACAAAAGCAACCTCCCCCGGCACATGAAGCCGAAGGAGGAGAGCGATGAGGGGAGAGCGGCCTGGCGCATTGCGGCCTTCTTCCTGCTGATGCTGGCCCTGACCCTGTTTGCCCGGGGGATGGCAGGGGCGGCTCAGACCACCGTTCTCACCCAGACTCCCACCGCCGCCACAGTGACGGAGACGCTGACCCTCTCCGGCACCGTGGAGAGCCAGAGCGTAGAGGTACTCACCCTCCCGGACGGGCTGACGGTGCAGTCCATCCTGGTGACGGAGGGACAGACGGTAAAGGAGGGGGAATCTCTGCTCCAGCTGGATACGGACACCATCGCCCAGGCCCTGACCACAGCCCAGGGGGAGCTGGATAAGCTGAATTTGCAGCTGGCGGCCTATCAACAGGAGCAGACGGCGGACGATTCCGCCCTCACCTCCGCCCAGACCGCCTATGACCGGGCCAAGGAGGACGCCGCCAGCGAGGCCTCTGCCCAGGCCACCCAGGTCAGCCGGGCCAAGTCGGCAGTGTCTGAGGCAAAATCGGCCCTGAGTGACGCAAAATCGGAACTGAACAGTCTGAAAAGCGAGCAAGCCGCTCTGGAGAACACCATCTCTCAGAAAAAATCCGACCTGGCGGGGCTGGAAAACCAGCTGGCCGAGCTGGAAGCAGCCCAGGCTGCCGACGCCGGAGATGGTGAAGATACAGCAACAGACGAGGGCAGCGATGATACAG
>JAJBTD010000238.1 GCA_020861055.1 Clostridiales bacterium
ATGCGGGACCCCGCCCAGACGCAGTCCTTCCAGCCCGCCCGGCCCACGCACCGGGATACAGACCGCATCCCCACGCTGGTAGAGGAGAAGCCGGTGCGGAAAAAGACCGTTTGGGGCCGGATACTCACCTTTATCGTGGTCATTTTGGTCATTGTGGCCCTTGTCCTGGGCGTCAAGATGCTCTATGTCATCGGGCCGTCCATGGGACTTGATCTTCCGGACCTGACGCAGCTTCCGGTGATCTCCAACCTGATCGACATGCTGCCCAGCGATGAGGATGATTCCGATACGACCCTCGACACCACAGCGGATGCCGCCGAGGAAACTGTGACAGTCACGCCCACCGCGCTGACGCTGAACTACGAGTCGCTCACCCTCTCCGAAGGCGAGTCGATCGTCCTCTCCGCCGAGCCGGATGTGGACGGTTGGGAGGGCTCCGTCACCTGGGGAACCTCCGATCAGGATGAGGCCATCTTCACCGTGACGTCGCTGAGCGCCACCACCGCTGAGATCGCCTATGTGGGCGAGGGCCGGGGCGCAGTCTCCGCCGTTGTGGGCGATGTGGTGGTCACCTGCCAGATCACCTGTGAGGCCAGCAGCGCAGAGATGGAGGACGAAATCGTCGATGCGGACACTGAGTCCGACGCAGAGCTGGACGACATGAACGCAGATATCGAAGAGGAAGAGACGGATACCTCTACCGCTGAACACATTGACATTGTGCTGAAAAAGGACGACTTCACCCTGAACGCAGGCGAGAGCTACCAGCTGATGGACGAGAACGCCGATCAGGTCACCTGGACTTCGTCCAACACTGCGGTTGCTACCGTCAGTGACAGCGGTGTTGTCACCGCCGTCTCCTCCGGCACTGCCACCATCACCGCCACCGGCCCCGACGGGGCCACCGCCTCCGCCATTGCACGGGTACGCTAACCCCCTCGTATCGTAATATATAGGACTCGCACCGGATTGGGATACCCCAGTATCCTGCCGGTGCGAGTCCTTTTTGGTATGCAAATTTTGCAGTTTGAAATGACATAAAAAGGCCGCCAGATTTCTGGCGGCCTTGCTGTCCGATATTCGATTATCTGCGCTTGTTGAAAATGGCGAAGATGTCGTCGAAGGGGTCCTCCTCCCTGGGGGCGGAGGGCTGGCTGGCGGCAGAAGTGTCCTCTGTCTCAGGAGCGGCAGTCGTCTCCTGGGCAACGGGGGCGGCAGCCTCAGTGGCGGCTACCTTCTGGGCCGCCTGGGTGAAGGGCTTGTCCACCGTCTCGCCGACCTTATCGAAGCCGGTGGCAATGACCGTGACCCGGATCTCATCCTCCAGGGACTCGTCGAAGGTGGCGCCGAAGATGATGTTGGCGTCGGGGTTGGCAGCCTGCTGCACCAGATTGGCGGCAGTCTCCACCTCCTCCAGACCGATGTCCATGGAGCCGGTGACATTGACCAGAACGCCCTTGGCCCCGTTGATGGAGGTCTCCAGCAGCGGAGAGGTGACAGCCATCCGGGCGGCCTCCTCCGCCTTGCCCTTGCCTGCGGCACGGCCTACGCCCATATGGGCCTGGCCTGCGTCCTTCATAATGGCGGTCACATCGGCAAAGTCCAGATTGATGAAGCCCACATTCTTGATCAGGTCGGAAATGGACGCCACTGCCTGACGGAGAACGTCGTCGGCGATCTCAAAGGCGTTGGCAAAGGTGATCTTCTGGTCGGTGGCGTGCTTGAGCCGGTCGTTGGGGATGATGACCAGGGAATCCACCTTGCCCTTGAGCTCGGCAATGCCCGCCTCAGCCTGCTGCATTCTGCGGCGACCCTCAAAGCCGAAGGGCTTGGTCACGACACCGACGGTCAGAATGCCCTGTTCACGGGCCACCTCGGCCACCACAGGGGCGCCGCCGGTGCCGGTGCCGCCGCCCATGCCGCAGGTGACGAAGACCATATCCGTCCCCTCAAGCGCCTTGGAGATCTGGCTCCGGCTCTCCTCCGCCGCCTTCTTTCCTACCTCCGGGTTGGCTCCGGCGCCTTTGCCGCCGGTGACCTTCTCGCCGATCTGGATCTTGGTCGTGGCGTTGGAAAAGTCCAGCTGCTGCTTGTCCGTGTTCACGGCGATAAATTCCACACCCTTGGTACCGGAGACCGCCATGCGGTTGACTACGTTGTTGCCTGCGCCGCCGACGCCGACCACCTTGATGTTGACTACAGTTTCGGGAGCGGGTTCAAATCCAATGGACATCTTGGTTTCCTCCTATATTGTTCGGCCCTCTGTCTGGCCCTTCTAATGTGCAGGTTTCTGGCGCTCACAGCGAGATTCGGCGACCCGGAGCTCTTTCCCGGCGCGCCACAAAATCGCCTCGTATTTTTGTAATAATCCGTATGAAATCAGAGCTTTGGGCACGGAACGATACCAAATGCCCCTCAAATTCACCTCTTGACAGGGATTGACTGACTATTATTGTAAACGGAATCCGGCGGCTGGTCAATACCCTCTGCCGGATTTCTGAATGTTTTTTTCAGACCGCATTCCGTCTGTCGTCCCATTTCGCTGGAGAAGCTCCATGTCCTCTCCGGAAACTCCCGTCAGTCTTTGGTGAGTGCAGCCGCCACGTCCGTTTTGGTCATATCCAACTCGCCGGTATCCGTATCCGACCAGTTCTCGTCGATATAGCTCTCGTGGGCGGCCTGGAGCATTTTCAGGTCATAGTCAAAATCGTCGTTGAGGCCCATCTTCACCCGCAGGCGTCCGTCGTAGAGCATGGTCACGGTGGCCGAATCGGACAGGTCGATGGAGGCGACCCTGCTCAGCTCCTCCCCGTCCGTCAGGGCGGCCAGCAGGCCCAGCAGACCCTTCTCCTTCAAGCTGTCCTCCTCCGACACCGCCAGGTTCGTTCCGGCGGAGGGTGCCAGCAAGGTCAGTCCGGTGACAGTGGGGTAGTCTCCGCTCTCCTCCACCCGCTCCAGCAGCTTGCCCTCATAGTCGATGTACCATATCTCGCCGTCGGACTCCACCGCCGCGGCAGGCTCCGTCTCCGTTACCTGGATAACCACCGTCTCCGGCGGTATCAGCTGTATGGAGACCTCCTTCAGGTAGGGAAGCGACTCCGCCATCCGGGTCTCAATCTCCCTTCGGGGGATCTGGAATAGATTCGTTCCCTCTTCGATATCCGCCGCAGCCAGCAGCTCCTCCTCGGTGTAACGCTCATTTCCCTCCACCTGAATGCTGTGGGCCTTGAAAAACACCAGGGAGCCTGCCACCACAGCGGCTACAATGAGCACCACCGATAGCAGGATATAAATACGGAACAGGGACTGGCTGCTCCGGCGCTCTTTTCGCTTGTGCTTTCGTACCGTTGCCATAAGGCATTGTCTCCTTTTGTGCCGTCCGCTGTGTCACACCCGGACGATATCTGCCCCCAGGGAACGCAGGGTCTCCGTCAGCCGCTCGTAGCCCCGGTCCAGATGATGGAGGCCGCCGATCCGGCTCTCCCCCTCTGCTGCCAGGGCAGCCACCACCAAGGCGGCTCCGCCCCGGAGGTCTGCCGCCTCCAGCCTGGCCCCTTGCAACACGGGTACGCCGCAGACCACCGCCACCCGACCTTCTACCCGGATATTTGCCCCCATGCGGGCCAGCTCCTGGGTGTGGCGATAGCGGTTTTCAAACATGGTCTCCACAAAGACGGTGGTGCCCGCCCCTTTCGTCATGGCGGCCATGACCGGAGGCTGGGCATCGGTGGGGAAGCCCGGATAGGGGGCGGTCCGCACCGGCGGGACGGCTCTCAGGTGGCCGTCGCTGGTGAGCGTCACCCGATGCGCCTCCTCCCGGATATCGCAGCCCGCCTGGGTCAGCAGGTCGGTGACGGGGAGAAGCTGCTCTCTGGGGACGCCCTCTACCTCGATCTTTCCTCCTGCGGCGGCTCCCGCCGCCAGCCACGTGGCGGCGCAGATGCGGTCAGAGATGACCCGATGCTCCGCCGCGCGGAGGGGAACGCCTCCGTCGACCACCACCACAGAGCTGCCCGCCCCCTGCACTCTCGCTCCGCAGGTGCAAAGGAAATTCTGGAGATCTACAATCTCCGGCTCCCGGGCGGCATTGTAGATGGCCGTCCGCCCTTTGGCGGCGCAAGCGGCCAGCATGGCGTTCTCCGTGGCCCCCACGCTGGGGATAGTCAGGCTGATGTCGCAGCCCAGAAGTCCCCTTGTACGGCACCGGAGGCTGCCCCCCTGTTCGGCAATCTCCGCTCCCAGACGGCGCAGCGCCGACAGGTGCAGGTCGATGGGGCGCGGCCCCAGCTCGCAGCCGCCTGGCATGGAGAGCCTCGCCTCTCCCGTCCGGGCCAGCACAGCCCCCAGGAAGATCACCGACGAGCGCATCTCCCGCATGAGGTGCTCCGGGATATCGCACCGGTCCAGAGTGCTGGAGTCCACCGTTATCGTGTCCTCCTCCCGGACGACCCGGCAGCCCAGGTGCTCCAGAATGGCCACCGAGGCGGCCACATCGGACAGGTCAGGGCAGTTATGTATCACACTGACACAGCCGGAAAGCAGGGACGCCGCCAGAATGGGCAGGACGCTGTTTTTCGAGCCCTGCACAGGGACACAGCCCTCCAGTCGCCGCCCGCCGGAGATCACAATCATGCTCATACCGTTTCCTCCCCATGATTTTGTGTCATTCTATGAGAGGAAACGGTCAAAGGTGAAAAATATCTCTTCGTCAGGCCTGCAAAAGCTGGCTCAGCACCTGGTAAATGCGCTCATTGGCGTCGGCAACGCCCATTTTGGTCAGGGCATGGCTCATCCGCTCCAGGCCGGGGCGGTCAGAGAGCATGGAAACCACCTGGTCGTAGAGCTTATCGCCGGTGCAGTCCGGCTCCAGCATCAGGACAGCGCCTCCTTGCTCGGAGAGAACACAGGCGTTTTTCTCCTGATGGTTGGCGGTGACGTTGGGGCTGGGGACCAGGATACTGGGCTTTGCGATAGCGGAGATCTCCGAGATGGTAGAGGCCCCCGCCCGGCTGAGTACCACGTCCGCCGCCGCCATACACTCCGGCATATCGTAGATATACTCCCGCAAATCCACCCTGGGAAAGTCCTTCAGGTCGATACCCCGGTTTTTCAGCTCCTCCATGACCCGTGGATAGTACCGCTGGCCCACGCCGTAAATGTGGTGGAAGGGGGTCCCCTCCCGGCACTCCCGGCAGACAAAGTCTACCATGTGCTCGTTCATCACCTGAGCCCCCAGGCTGCCCCAGGTGGTCAGCACCACCGGGCGCTCATCGTCATAGCCCAGGGCGTCCCTGGCCTCCTGACGGGTCAGGTGGAAGAAGTCCTCCCGGACCGGGGTGCCGGTGACCTCCACCCGTTCCGGATGGGGATAGTGCTTCCGGCTCTCCTCGAAGCCCACCATCACCTTGTCCACCTCTTTGGCCAGAGTCTTGGTAGTGAGGCCAGGCTCGGCGTTGGACTCGTGGACGGCGGTGGGGATGCCCCGCTTTGCCGCCGCACGTACCACGGGATAGGAGGCGTATCCCCCCGTCCCCACCACCAGGTCGGGTCGGAAGTCGTCCAGGATCTTCGCCGCCTGACGGCGGGAGACGATCAGGTTTTTCGCTGTTTTCAGGTTGTGCCGCAGCCCCTCCAGGCTCAGCGACCGGTAAAAGCTGGAGATGGTGACGGTGCGGATGGGAAAGCCCTCTCTGGGAATCAGCTCCTGCTCCATGCCGCCGTCCGCGCCCACGAAGAGGATTTCCGCTCCGTCCCGCTCCTGAAACATACGGGCCAGTGCCAGGCCGGGGTTGATGTGTCCGGCGGTGCCGCCGCAGGTGAATAACACTCTCATGCTCGTTTCCTCACAAATCTTACAAGATAGGTCAGCCCTGTTTGGGCGCAGGTATCTGTCGGGAGACCGACAGGACGACCCCCATCTCCGCCAGCTGTATCACCAGTGCGGTGCCTCCATAGCTGAAGAAGGGCAGCGAAATGCCGGTGTTGGGAATCAGGTTGGAGACCACAGCGATATTCAGGAACACCTGAACCGCCAGCAGCGTGATAATGCCCACGATGAGCAGAGAGCCGAACCGGTCCCTGGAGTGGAGGGCCAGCCAGTAGCCCCGGAGCACCAGCATGGCAAACAGGATGATAATGATGGTGGCCCCGATAAAGCCCAGCTCCTCACAGACGATGGAGAAGATCAGGTCATTCTGTTCCTCCGGGACATAGCCGTACTTCTGGCGGCTCTCCCCGAAGCCCAGGCCGGTGAGCCCGCCGGAGGCAATGGCGTAGAGGCCCTGGATGATCTGGTAGCCCGTACCGGAGGCGTCCGACCAGGGGTCCAGCCAAACGGAGATGCGGCTGCTGTTGTAGCCCAGGACAAAGACGATGACGCCCAGCGCCCCCGCCACGGCTCCGCCGCCCACCACGAACCAACCCCAGTGAACGCCGGAGGCGAACAGGATAGCGGCGGCAGCCACCATGACCAGCAGGAAGCCGGACAGGTGAGGCTCCATCAGCAGCAGCACGCCGATGATCAGCAGCACCACTGCATAGGGAATCAGCTCCCACAGGCCGATCTTCTGGCCGAACCGATAGATGCCCTGGATGGCAGGCAGCTTGCGGAACTGGCGGAACAGCGTCCCCATGTCGTAAAAGAAGGCCCGAACGGCTCCCTTCGGGCGACGGCCACGGGGTTTCTCCGGCTGAGGTTGCTCACTGCGGAGCTGAGCCAAGGGCCGCTTGGAGAGCCTTGCCGAGAAGTACATGACCACGGCGATCTTTGCGATCTCCGAGGGCTGGAAGGTGGTGAAGCCCAGGCTGATCCAGCGGCGGGCATTGTTGCTCACCACGCTGAATGGAGTAGGGATGAGTACGAACACCAGCAGGAAGATGGCGATGGCCAGGGCGATAGCCCCCAGCCAACGCATCTGCTGATAGTCGATCTTGGAGACGATGTACATCACCGCCAGGCCGATGACCGCAAAGAGAGCCTGCCGCTTGAAGTAGTAGGCAGCGTCATAGTTGGAAACCGCCTCTGTGCTGGCGGTATAGGAGGAGGCGGAATACAGCATGATCAGCCCGATGCCCAGCAGCAGCAGGGTCAGGGCCAGAAAGGGCAGGTCGACGGGCCCTTTCGCCCACTGCTGGTCACGGGGCGTATCCCGATTCGTTTTCCATGCCATTGGTTGCTCCTTTCACGGGCGGCAGACAGGTCGCCGCCCTCCATGGGATACGGACGTCTTCCCCTCAGACCGTGGGGAAGCGATCCATGACCCCCCAAAAGGCCAGGATACAGGCCGCCGCGGAGATGGTGGTAAAGACGGCGAACAGCTTCTCCTCACTCCAGCCTCCCAGCTCCAGATGATGGTGCAGAGGCGCCATGCGGAAGATGCGTTTGCCGTGGGTGAGCTTGAAGTAGGTCACCTGGATGATATCGCTGAGGGTCTCGGCAATATAGATGATGCCCACCAAGATGAGGGCCAGCGGAATGTCCAGGGCGAAAGCCAGCCCCGCTACGGCGCCGCCCAGAAACAGGGAGCCGGTGTCCCCCATAAAAACCTTGGCCGGGTGGAAGTTGTAAATCAGAAACGCGCACAGCCCGCCGAAGATGGCGGCGGCAAGAATCCCCAGCTCGGTGTAGCCCCAATAGGCGGCCACCGCCACATAGAACAGGGCCACCGGCATGGTCACGCCGGAGGAGAGGCCGTCCACCCCGTCGGTCAGGTTCACCGCGTTCACCGTGCCCACGATGACGAAGGCGGCGAAGATCATATAGACCACCCAGGGGATCTCAAAGGTCACGTTGAAGAAGGGGATATACAGCTGGGACTGGAGATAGCCGAAGGAGCGCATGAGGACGATGAACAGAATCGCCGCCGCCAGCTGGAGCAGGAACTTCTGAGGGGCGGTCAGCCCCTCGTTTTTCTTGTACTTCACCTTCATGAAGTCGTCGAAGAACCCGATGGCCCCGAACACCAGTGCAAAGAGATAGACGAACAGGCCGCCGAAATCCCCCTCCATAAAGTCCGGGATGCCCGTCAGCAGCAGGGCCACCAGAATGCCCACGATAAACATGATGCCCCCCATGGTGGGAGTCCCCTGCTTGGACATATGCCAGTTCGGGCCGATCTCCTTGATGGTCTGCCCGGCGTGGAGGGCGATCAGCCGGGGGATCAGGAGCCGGCCCACCCCATAGGACACCAGAAACGAAATCACTAAACTGAGTACAACTCTCATCTTTGGAACCTCCCGTGTGCCAAACTGCGCTGCGGACGCACCTTCTCCTCAGCGTTCGTCCGCCCCTGGGCCGGGACATCCCGTCCCGGCCTTTAGCATACCACATTTGGCCTGCGCTTTCTACTGTTGTGGAATGAAAAAGTCTAATCGTCCAGCCCCGTACTGGCGTCGGCGTCTGAGGTATCCGTGTCCTCGAACTCCACCGTCAGCAGGGTCCCCCGCCTGACGCTGGTCCCGGCGGAGATGCTCTGGCTGGTGCAGACGGTAGTGCTGGTGTAATACCCGGAGGTGCCAGTGGCCTGCATATACAGCCCCAGATCGTTGAGCACATCCACCACCTGATCCGGGGTCAGCCCCTTCAGGTTGGGCATCTCCACCTCGTCGGTGGGCACCTCCTCTCCCATGTAGAGGATGACGGTGCTGTTCTGGGGAATGTAGGTCCCGGAGGAGGGAATCTGCCCGGTGACCGTGTCGCCGTTGCCCACCACCCGATAGGTCAGCTTTTTATTGTTCAGGGTCTGCTCTGCCTGGGCCTCGGTCTGGCCAGTCAGGTCGGGCACAGAAGTCAGCTCACCGGTGAGGTCGTCAGAGCTGTAGGACTTCTCATAGCCCCGATAGTCCAGCACCTTGGCCAGCAGCTTGCCCGCCACCGGGGCGGCCATGTTGCCGCCGGAGATGTAGATGCCGGAGGAGGTGTAGTCGCCTCCGTCCACTGCCAGGGGACGGTCAAAGATGACCAGAACGATCACGTCCGGGTCGTCCGCCGGGGCAAAGCCCATAAAGGAGACGATATTCTCCCCGTCCACCAGGGTCTGAGAGGTGCCCGTCTTTCCGCCGATACGGTAGCCCGCCTGATAGGCGTTCTTACCGGTGTACTTGGAGACGACCCCCTCCAGAATCTCGGCGCAGGTCTGGCTGGTCTCCTCGCTGATGACCTGGCGGACGGCGGTGGCCTCCGCCTCGTAGGTGGTGTTGCCGTCTGCGTCCACGATCTTATCCACTACATAGGGGGTGTAGAGATATCCTCCGTTGACCACCGCATTGAAGGCGGTGATCATCTGGATGGGGGTCACCTCGAACCGCTGTCCGAAGGAGGCGGTGGCCAGCTCGGTGATGTTGAAGTCGCTGTAGCTCCACACCTCGCCGATGTTCTCATAGGGCAGGTCGATGCCGGTGGTTTCCATAATGCCGAAGTTGTAGAAGTACTGATAAAAGGTGGAATACCCCAGCCGCTGTCCGATGTCCAGCAGGGCCATATTGCAGGAGTGACCGATGGCTTCCGCCAGGGTCTGGGTGCCGTGGATACCGGAGCAGCCGATGGTGTAGATATCCAGTTCGGTGCTGCCCTCGCAGTAGAACGTGCTGTTCTCGTCCACCACTCCCTCCTCCAGCGCGGCGGCCAGCACCAGTGCCTTAAAGGTGGAGCCCGGTTCATAGGTGTCGGTGATCGCCTTGTTGGTCCACAGGGAATAGAGCATATCGGAATAGGCCTGGCTGTAGGCGGAGTCGTAGTCCAAAACCGTGGTCTCCTCCTCGGTGAGCGTCAGCCCCTCCTTCTCCGCCTCAGCGATGGCCTCAGCCACCTCCGCCTCGGATTCCTCCACCAGCGCCTGGGCGTTCTCCTCCACCTCGTCCAGCAGGTCCTCGTCCTCAATGGTGCTGTAGTTGTTCAGGTCGAAGCCGGGAGAGGACGCCATCCCCAAAATGGCGCCGGTGTCGCACTCCATGACGATGATAGTGCCGCCGTTGGTGGTCTCGTACTTCTCGCAGTATTCTTCCAGCAGGCTCTCGCAATATTCCTGAATGGTGGCGTCCAGGGTCAGATAGATATCGCTGCCGTTCTCGGCGTCGTAGTAGTCCTGGAAGAAATTGAGCAGATCGGTGCCGTCCTCGTCCACGGCGGTGACGATATAGCCCGGCGTGCCGGACAGCTCGTCGTTATATTTTGCCTCCAGGCCGTATGCCCCGTCCCCGTCGGCATTGGTGAAGCCGATGATCTGGGCCGCCATGTCCCCGTAGGGGTAATACCGTTTGGTGTTGGGCTGGAGATAGACGCAGCCGGTGAGTCCGTATTCGTCGATCAGCTCCCGCACCTGGTCCTCTACGTCAGACTCCACCTTGGTAGCCAGGCGCTTGTACTGGCTGCTGGTGTCCTGGCATTTCTCGTGGAGCTCTTCCTCGTCCAAATTCAAAATCTCCGCCAGCCGAGAGCAGACCACATCCTCCACATCCCAGTCATAATCAGAGGTATCCGTCCCCTTCTTCTGGGCGTTCTCCAGGCTCTCATCCAGGGACTGCTGCTTTTCCGCGATGGCCTTGGGAGAGATGATGACGTCGTAGACGGTAGAGCTGATGGCCAGCACATTTCCGTTGGCGTCGTAGATGGTGCCCCGTGAGGCGCTGACCGAGAGCTGGGAGGTCTGCTGGTTCACCGCCATCTCCTCCAGCTCGTCATGCTGGACGATCTGGAGCTGATAGAGCTGCCAAATCAACGGGATGAAAATCACAATTCCGAACACGATCATCAGCTTCACCGATCGGCTGAACACCAGCCGGTTCGCCGCCTTGCCCGCCTCCCGGATTTTCCGTTCCTTGTTCATGGTCTACTGCCTTTCCAGCCGTCCCCGGCTACTCTGACGAAAAGGGCGCAAGAAAAGATTTGTTTTCTTACGCCCCGTTTTCATTCTCTTTTGGTGGGAGCCATCCTGCCCTCAGCCTATGTAAGACGCTTTCCGCTTATGACCACAGGGATTCCCACAGGGTCTGAAGCTGCTCCAGCAGGCCGGAGCCCTCACTGTAGACCACTGCGCTGTCCGGCTCGGACAAATCCACATAAATCTTCTGATCGCTGCTGGCCTCGGACAGCCCTACATCCGCATTGTCCACCGCTTCCTGGAGGGTCGCCTGGTCGAATACCTCCTCGTACCGCGCCTCCAGCTTGTCCCCCTCCTCCTGGAGCGAGGTCAGCTCGTCCCGGACGATCACCGTCTCGGCATAGATGGTATTGAGTTGGGTATAGCTAAACAGAATCATCACAGCCATCACCGCCGCCGCCGCAAAGCCCAGCACCGGGAGGATACTGACGCTCTCCTTCGGCCGGAGGTTGACCCTGATCCGGCTCTGGACCTGTTCCTGGGTCTGTCCCTTTTTCCGGGGACGGACCAGAGGCAGCTCCTGGAGCTGAGGACCGTTGTCCCGTTTCCGGCGGGGAGCGGCGCTGTCATAGCTGTAATATTGTCTCGCTGCATTTGCCATATAGCGATGCCTCGTTTCTTATATCGTAACCGGCTGGCATTTCTCACAGATGCGCAGCTTTGCGCTGCGGGCCCTGGGGTTGTCCCCGCACTCGTCAGCCGAGGGTAAAATCGGTTTTCTGGGCGTCAGCCGCACCTGGGGCGTCTTTCCGCAGACGCATACCGGGAATTCCGGCGGGCAGGTACAGCCCCTGGCCGCCTGCGCCATGGCGGTCTTGACGATGCGGTCCTCCAGAGAGTGGAAAGTGATGACGCACAGCCGTCCGCCCGGATTCAACCGGGGGATGACCGCCTCCATGGTATCGGCAATCGCCCCCAGCTCGTCGTTGACGGCGATGCGCAGCGCCTGAAAGCTCCGCTTGGCGGGATGCTGCTTCTCCCGGAGTGCGGCGGCGGGCATGGCGGAACGGATGATATCCACCAGCTCCAGGGTCGTCTCGATGGGCCGTTCCTCTCTCCGGCGGCAGATGGCGGCGGCGATGCGGGGGGAATAGCGCTCCTCCCCGTACCGGCTGAGGATGAGACGCAGCTCGTCCTCGTCATAGGTGTTGACGATGTCAGCCGCCGTCAGCGTCTGGCTCTGATCCATCCGCATATCCAGTGGGGCGTCCTTGCTGTAGGAGAAGCCCCGGCTGGCGTCGTCCAGCTGGGGAGAGGAAACCCCTAAATCCAACAAAATACCGTCCACTCCGACAATGGAGAGCCGATCCAGCACATCGGGAATCTCCCGAAAGTTGCCGTGTACCAGCGACACCCGCTCCATCAGGGAGCCGAACCGTTCCGGCGCGGCGTCCAGCGCCGCCTGGTCCCGGTCAATGGCGATGAGCCGTCCCGTGGTCAGCCGGGCCGCCACCTCTCTGGCGTGGCCCGCCCGGCCCAGGGTGCCGTCCACATAGACGCCCTCCGGCCGGATATGAAGCCCCTGAATACATTCCTCCAGCAGCACCGGGCGATGGGTATACTCTGTCATGGCACAGCGCCCCGCCTTTCTCTCCATCCCAGGACATCCGCCCTGAAATCATCTTCGATGCTATGGTTAGTATAATTCTTTTGTAGTAAAATTGCAACCCCTTGTAACTATTTTTCCCGATGAATCCTTTCCGTTTTTCCTTGCAAATCGGATATTTTAGGCCAAAAGTTTCGCCAATGATTCAATCAAGTTGCAAAAAACCGGAAATACGTTCCATTTTTCACAGGTTGCGGCACGAATTATGTCAATTGCCATACAGCAGAAAAACCGGAGGGGCTGCGCTGTCTCCACGCCGCCCCTCCGGCCACGCTTTCTCTGGTGTCGATTTGTGCGCCCTGTTCCGTTTCCCGGCTCAGTCCTCTTCCTTGGCTGCGTCGTAGGCCACGTTCTGGCTCCGGCGGGAGGAGGTGCTGCCCATGCCGGCCACCGCCCGGAACTTGGAACGGGACTGGCGGATCTCGTTGAGCGCCACGTTTACAGCGTCCTCTGTCCGGCGCATTGCGTCCTCGCAATAGGCGTTGGCCGCCTGCTTCAGCTCCTCAGAGCGCTTCTCCGCCTGTGCGGTGACGCTGTTGGCCTCCGCGCGGGCCTGACGGACGATCTCGTGCTCGTCCACCATCTGGCGGGCCTTATCCATCGCCTGCTGACGGATGCGGTCTGCGTCGGTCTTGGCCCCGTCCAGATACTCGCTCCGGGTGGCCATGAGCTTCTTCGCCTCGCTGAGCTCAGCGGGGAATTTATTCCGGATCTCGTCCAGCAGATCCAGGGCGTCGTCCCGGTTGATCTTGCAGGTGCCGCCCAGGCCGCCCTTGGCGTCGTCGATCATCCGGTAGAGCATATCCAGCAGTTCCGTTACTCCGTTTGCCATTGGTATTACCGTCCTTTTCTTTCATTCTGTCCGCCGGGTCTGCCGGCAAAGCTGTTCTTCCATCTTAGCCTGAACATCGGCTGCGATCTCTGCGGGGACAAAATCCTCCAGGGGGACCCGGTACATGGCCAGTTCCTTTGCAATGCTGGAGCTCAGATAGGTATAATTCTGACGGGCAGACAGGAATACCGTCTCCAGACCCGGATTCAGCTTCCGGTTGATCATGGCCATCTGGAACTCCTTTTCAAAGTCCGACATGGCCCGCAGTCCCTTGACCACACAGCCGGCGCCCTTCTCTCTGGCATAGTCCGCCAGCAGGCTGGAGGAGGCGTCCACCTCTACATTGGGGATATCCGCCGTCACCCGCCGGAGCAGCTCCACCCGCTCCTGGGGGGTGAACAAGCCCTTCTTCTCGGCGTTCACCATCACGCAGACGATCAGGCGGTCAAACTGGACCGCAGCCCGCTTGATAATATCCAGATGTCCCCGGGTGACCGGGTCAAAGCTGCCGGGATAAATGGCTGTCCTCATACTACAGTTGCGTCCTTTCGGTATAGAGTGACCTTGATCTTGCCATACCGATATGTCCTGTCCTTCCGATACGGTGCAGAAAGTGCGGGCAGTTCCTTTTCCACCCTGCTTTCACAGATGATTATACCATTTTCCGAAAGGATGTCAATCTCAGCAATGGTTTTTAATGCATTTTCCAGCAGATCGGTGTCGTAAGGAGGGTCCAAAAAGATGAGGTGGAACAGCTCCCGCTGGCTCTTCAGGCAGCGCAGGGCCTCCCCCTGGACCACCCTGGCCCCATTCTCCAGACCGGTGTGCTTCAGGTTCTGCCGGATGAGGGCCACGGCCTCCCGCCGCTGGTCCACGAACAGACAGCTGGCCGCCCCCCGGCGGAGACATTCGCTGCCCGGCTGACCCGTCCCGGGGCACAGGTCCAGTGCCCGTCTGCCCTCGCTGTCAAGCTGGATGACGTTGAAGATGCCCTCCTTCACCTGGTCGGTGGTGGGACGGGTCTCCTCCCCCTTCAGCTCTCCCAGGCGACGCCCTCTGGCGGTTCCTGTGATGACACGCATATGGTTTTCCTCCTCTGCCACCTGCCATTAAAAGACAAAGCCCACCAGCCAGAATACCAGCAGGATCCCGCCCCAGATCAGATCCATGATCATCTCTGACTGATCTCTCCTGTCCTCATAGGCCATGAGGACGAAGAAGACCAGGTACATGGGGCCGAAAACCCAGTGAGCCTCCATCCCTCCCATCAGCTCGATCATGGTCAGGATGACGGCGATGACCCCGATGCAGAGATCAATCACCATCAGCACCCGCTCCACCGTGCCTTTCTCGTCCCAGCCCTTTAAGCTAAATCCTCGTTTGCTCATGCTTCATGCTCCTCCCTGTGAAAATGCAGATAGACTGCCCGTGCGGTATTTTTGGGGACTACGGCGGCCAGCTCCTCCTGGGAAGCCTCCCGGATACCCTTTACCGTCTTGAACTGCTTTAACAGCGCCTTGCGCCGGGCCTCCCCCACCCCTGGAATTTCCTCCAGGCTGGAGGCCACCGTCTGCCTGGCGTGGCTCTCCCGGTGAAAGGTGATGGCGAAGCGGTGCGTCTCCTCCTGGATGCGACCCACCATGCTGAACAGGGCCTGGTTCTGCTGGATGCCGATCTCCCGGCCTCCGGGGGCGACCAGGGCGCGGGTGCGGTGACGTCCGTCCTTCACCATGCCGAACACCGGCACGGAGAGGTTCATCCCCTCCAGCACCTGGACGGCCACCTTCACCTGTCCCTGTCCCCCGTCCATCAGGATCAAGTCCGGGAGCTGGTCAAATTTCTCGTCCCCCTCCAGATAGCGGCGGAACCGGCGGGTCAGCACCTGCTCCATGGAGGCGTAGTCGTCCGGGTGCTCCATATCCCGGAGCTTGAACCGGCGGTAATCCCGTTTCAGCGGTCTGCCGTCCACAAATACGGTCATGGAAGCCACGATGTTGGCCGAGCCGGTATTGGAGATGTCATAGGCCTCGATGCGCCGGGGAGGATGCTCCATGCCCAGGGTGCGGCCCAACAGCTCGGTGAGCTTGTTCTGCCGCTCCTGGGCGGTGGTGGCGCGCTCCACCTCGTCCCGGGCGGTGCGTTCCGCCAGCTCCACCAGCTTCACCCGGTTGCCCCGCTTTGGGGCGCTCAGGGTCACCTTACGCTCCGCCTGTTGGGAGAGATACTCCCCCAGTTCTTCCATGTCCTCAAATTCTCCGGGCAGCAGAATCTGCCGGGGCAGGACGGTCCGGTTAAGGTAATACTGCTTGACCAGTGTGGAGACGATCTCCCCGCTGTCCTCCTCCATAGGGGTGGGCATGAGCTGGGTGTCCCGGTCTGCCAGCGCCCCCTCCAGAAAGTGAAGCACCACAAAGCAGCTCTTGGCCTCACCCCGGTAAAAGCCCGCCACGTCGGTATCCGCCCTGGAGGATGCCACCACCCACTGCTTCGTCCCCAGCAGCTCGATGGCCTGGAGCCGGTCCCGCAGCTCCGCCGCCTCCTCGAACCGGAGCTCCTCCGACGCCTGGAGCATTTCCCGTTTCAGCTCCTGCTCCACCTGGGTAAATTTCCCCTCCAGCAGCCGCTCCGCCTGGTAGATACGCTCCTGGTAGTCCGCCTGGGTCAGCTTGCCCTGGCACCAGCCGTCGCAGATGCCCAGGTGGTGATTCAGGCAGGGACGCTCCTTCCCGATATCCCGTGGGAACTGTTTCCGGCAGGTGGGCAGGCGCAGGGCGTTGCAGATGGCCTTGACGCTCTCCCCGGTGGCGCTGCGTCCCCCATAGGGGCCAAAATATTTCGCTCCGTCCTTTGCCGGCTTGGAGGCCAGGGAAAAGCGGGGATACTCCTCGTTGGACAGGCGGATATAGGGATACCCCTTGTCGTCCTTGAGGAGAATATTGTACCGGGGCTTATGGCGCTTGATGAGGGAGTTTTCCAGCACCAGGGCCTCAAACTCGCTGGAGGCCAGGAGATAGTCAAAGTGGTCGATCTGGGCCACCATGGCCCGTGTCTTGGGGGTATGGCTGGCGAGATCGGCAAAATATTGGCTCACCCGGTTGCGCAGCGCCCGGGACTTGCCCACATAGATGACCTCCCCGGCGGCGTCCATCATGATATAGACCCCTGGCTCCAGAGGCAGAGAATGGGCCTTCTGCCGCAGTTCGTCCTTGGTCATGCGCTCCGCCTCCCCTCCAATGTTGGTAATGAACGAAAAGAGCACCGCAAAAAAGTTGTGCGGTGCTCTTTGTCTCGCTTGTCGCTTATCAGCGGTCCAGACCGTTGGCCAGCAGTTCCACCAGACTGTCAACCGCCTCCGCCTCGTCTACGCCGTCGGCGATCAGGTTGATCTTCGTCCCCTGAACGACCCCCAGAGAGAGAACTCCCAGCAGGCTCTTGGCGTTGATGCGGCGCTCATCCTTCTCCATCCAGATGGAGCACTTGAATTCGTTGGCCTTCTGGATAAAGAACGTGGCCGGGCGGGCGTACAGACCCACCTGATTGTTGACTACAGCTTCTTTCACGGTCATGTGTGATTCCCCCAACGTAGTCTGAGTGATGTTACCATCATAGCAGATTGCCCTCGCCCCCGTCAACGGCATTTTCACTAAATTTCCCCGCTCTTTTATTTGGAAAAGGCGCTTTTTCGGCGTATGGACAGTCATGTCGTTCGGTTTTTGGCGAAACGGTGGGGTTTCTCTCTACCTTTTTCCGCAAAACCGGGGCGGGGTTTGCGCGTTTCAGTGGGGGCTAATTGTGGGGAGGTCGGTGCGGATTCGCCGAGGTTTTTTTCATTTTGGCAGTGCATGCCGCACCCACGGCGAAACAGGCACCGTCGGCGAATTCGCAAAGAGTCGGTATGAATTCGCCGAGGGTTCTCATTTCAGCTCCACGATGGTCACGCCGTTCTCCCCCTCGCCGTAGCGGCCGGAGCGGAAGCTCTTGACGTATTTGCAGGTGCGCAGATGCTGCTGCACTGCCTGCCGGAGCGCGCCGGTGCCCTTGCCGTGGATAATGGTCACCGTCTGGAGACGGGCCATCACCGCGTCGTCCAGGAACCGGTCGATGACCCCCTCGCACTCGTCGGTCATCATGCCCCGGATGTCCAGCTCCGGGCTGGCCCCGGCGGTGCGGATCTGCCGCTGGACACGGCCCGCCATCTTCTGGGCCTGGGCCCTGCCGTTGGTCTTTTGCACCTCGATGACACGGACCTCCTCCTGTTTGGCGGTGACGTTGAGGATGCCCGCCTGGAGGCGGAGGGTGCCGTCCTTGTTCACCGAAACCACCTGGGCCCGGGTCCCCACCTGGAGCAGCTCCACCGTATCCCCCGGCTCCGCCGGACGGGTAGGCGGCGGGGCCTCCTCCGCCTGGGTGCGGGGAAGGCGCTCCGACGCCTGATTCAGGCTGCGGCGGAGGTCGGTCCGGCGCTGGTTCTCGTCGGCGGCAGCCTCCCCCTTCTGCTGGCGCTTTTTCATCTCGTCCAGCTGGTTGAACACCTGGTTCGACACCGTCCGGGCCTCCTGGAGAATACTCTCCGCCTCCTTCCGGGCGGACTCTGTGACCTTGAGCCGCTGGCTCTCCAGCTGTCGGCGCAGCTCCGCCGACTGGGCGGCGTCCGCCTCGGCTTGGGTGCGGAGGCGCTGGGCCTCCTCCTTGGCCTGCTCCATCTCCTGGCGCTGGCGCTCCAGCCGGGCCAGCACATCCTCAAACTGGACGTTCTGACGGTCGATGCGCTCGCTGGCGTGCAGAATGATATGCTCCGGCATCCCCAGCCGCCGGGAGATGGCAAAGGCGTTGGACTTGCCGGGGATTCCGATGAGCAGCCGGTAGGTGGGCCGCAGCGTCTCCACGTCAAACTCGCAGGAGGCGTTTTCCACCCCCGGCTCCATCATGGCGTAGGTTTTCAACTCGGCGTAATGGGTGGTGGCCGCCACCTTCGCCCCCAGGCTCCGGGCCTCCTCGATGACCGCCACTGCCAGAGCGGCCCCCTCCACCGGGTCGGTGCCCGCCCCCAGCTCGTCAAAGAGCACCAGGGTATCCTCCCCCATCTCGTCCAGGAAGCCCACGATGTTGGTGATGTGGGAGGAGAAGGTGGAGAGGGACTGCTCGATGGACTGCTCGTCCCCGATGTCCGCCAGCACCTCCCGATACACCGGGCAGGTGCTTCCGTCCGCCACCGGCAGGTGGAGGCCGCACTGAGCCATGAGCACCAGCAGACCGATGGTTTTCAGCGTCACCGTCTTGCCGCCGGTGTTGGGACCGGTGATGACAAGGGTATCGAACCGCCGTCCCAGGTCCACGTCGATGGGCACCGCCGTTTTGGGGTCCAGGAGGGGGTGTCTCGCCCGGATAAAGTTCAGGGAACCGTCCCCGGTGAGCCGGGGCGGAATGGCCTCCATCTGGTAGGACAGCCGGGCCTTGGCGAAGATCAGGTCCAGCTGCACCAGCAGGCTGTAGTCGATGAGGATGTCCTCCCGGTCGTCGGCGGCCTGGGCGGACAGCTCCGCCAGGATGCGGGCGATCTCCTTTTCCTCCCTGGCGGTCAGCTCCCGTAGCTCGTTATTGGCCTTCACCGCCGCCATAGGCTCCACAAAAAAGGTAGAGCCGGAGGCGGACACATCGTGGACCAGGCCGGGGACGTTCCCCTTGCACTCCGCCTTCACCGGCACCACGAACCGGTTCTGCCGGATGGTGACGATAGGCTCCTGGAGGTACTTGGCAGAGGAGGACGAGATGAGCCGCTGGAGCACCTCCCTGGCTTTGCCGGAGGCCCCCCGAATTTTCCGCCGGATATCCGCCAGCTCCGGGCTGGCATTGTCGGCGATCTCTTCTTCAGAGAGAATGGAGCCGAAGATGCGGTCCTCCAGATACTTATTGGTGTTCAGGGAGCGGAACAGCTGGTCGATGCAGGTGGTTTGCTCCCCCTCCCCAAGGCTGGCCTGGGCCTCCCGGGCGCAGCGGAGCACCCCCGCCACGTTCAGCAGCTCCCTGGTGTTCAGAGAGCCCCCCAAGCTGGCCCGCTGGAGGGCCGCCTCCACCGGGCGCAGATCGGCAAAGCCGGGGGCATGGCCCCGGTCCATCATGGAACGGGCGGCGGAGGTCTCCGCCTGGAGCCGCTCCACGTCCTCCGGGTCGGTGGCGGGGCGGAGATTTCTGGCCCGCTCCTGGGCCTCCTGGCTCACCGCCTGGCGGGCCAGCAGCTCCAGCACCTGGGGCAGCTCCAACGTATGAATGGATTTTTCAAATCGTTCTGTCATGGTTTTCTTTTCTCATATCATATGTTATGGTTTGTTTCTTATCTGTGGTCGGTACGAATTCGCCGATGGTGCCTATTTTGTCGAGGGTGCGTACCGCTCTCCCTCCGTCACGGCTTCGCCGTGCCACCTCCCTCAAAGAGGGAGGCAAGGGCCTGGCACACGCTTCTCGGTTCCCTCTCTGAGGCAGGGAGCGAAGCGGAAGTGCCGCTTGACGGCGGAGCTGTCAGCGAAGCTGACTGAGGGAGAGCAGCAGGGGCTATCGACTCGCTAAACGCCTCCGGCGAATTCGTACCACCCCCGGCAACTCCGCCTCTACCCTCTCAACACGATCTGCTTATAGTAATCCAGCGTCCGGAACCCCCGCTCCAGCTGGGTCAGGAGGTACGCCTCGCACACCTCTCCCAGCCGGGTCAGCTCCCGCTCATCCAGCTGGAAGGAGAGCAGTTTCTTTCCTGGACAGCCGATGATGTACCGCATGGCAGTCAGAGTCCGGGCCGTCAGGGGCAGGGAAATACCCTCTCCCGTCTCCTGACCGCAGTCGGCACAGTGAAGCACCCCCTGGGTCAGATTCAGGCGGGGCTCCTCCGGCTCCCGGCCGCAGACGGCGCAGGCGTCCAGCAGCGGTTCAAACCCCGCCAGGCTCACCGCCCGCAGCTCAAAGGCCGCCTTGATCTGGGCCGGTGGCCTGTCCAGCCGGTCCAGAGCGTACAGGCAGTTGAGCAGCAGGGACAGCAGCTCTCCGGGAGGGGACTCCTCCTGGACGACGCTGTCCAACACCTCGGCGAAGTAGCTGCCCAGGGCCAGCTTTTCCAGATCGCTGCGGAGGGTGCGGAATTCCAGCTCCACCGCCGCCTCGGTCACCGTCCACCGGCCCCGGAACTCCGCCAGGGTCATCTCCGACCAGACCAGCAGCTGGCAGGCGGCGGAGAGGCCGCTCCCCTTTTTCCGGCAGCCTCTGGCCTGTACAGTGATTTTGCCCAGGTCGGGGGTCAGGACGGTGAGTATCTTGTCCGACTCCTTATAATTCACTTCCCGCAGGACGATGGCCCTGGTGGTGACGTGCATGGATGGCCTCCCTCTGTTGCTGCTGCTGGCGCATTTTCCAATAGGTGTACGCCTGGGGCAGTCCCGTCTCCCGGAACAGCGTCCAGCCGATTTCCTGTTCTGTCTCCCGTTCGTTCATCTCGCACCCCTCCCGCCCTTACTCTGGCGAAAACGGGGTCGATTTATGTCTGGGGATGTCTGGCAGTCAGAACAAAAGCCTGTCCAGCAGCCCCAAAACCAAGAGATGGGCAGGATAGAAGATGTAAAAGAACCACTTTTTCCCGGAGCCCCGCTGCCCGTTGTAGGTCAGGGTGAGCAGCACGCCCAGAACTGCAAATATCTCGATCCAGTTATTCTCCAGCACGCAGTAGGCCACAATCGTCACAGTCCCCAGCAGCGCCTGATACCGGCGCTCTCCCAGACCCGGCCAGGCGCTGCCCCAGTAGAGAGCCAGGATCAGCACCACGCCAAACAGGCCGTAATCCGTACACAGCAGCTCCGCCCCCACGCCGGCGGCAAGGGCGATGCCCAGCTGAGCCAGCCGCCGCCCGGCCTGGGGCCAGCGCTCCGGCAGCCGCTCGCAAGCCCACATTGCCAGGAAGCCCAGCAGCAGGGTGAAAAAGACGTTCTGACTGCCCAGCTCCAAAAGACCGTTTTCCGGGTCGTTGAAGGCGATATCGAAGGGAATCTCCGCCACCAGACTGAACACCCCCAGCCGGAGGGCGTACCTTCCCCGGCTCCGGGTGTGGTGAAAGCCCTCCACCAGCAGAAAGCAGAAGATGGGAAAGGCGATGCGGCCAATGACCCGCATGAGGACATAGACCTCGTACCAGACCGGGCTGTAGCTCTGCAGGTAGACGCTCCACACCAGGGTATAGCCCAGGTGGTCGATGAACATGGCGACGATAGCCACCCATTTCAGCGCGCTCCCGCTGCACCGCTGCCAGGGACGCAGCGCTGTCTCCGGCTCCACCGTGTCAGTCCTCCGTAAATCCGAAGGAGCGGATGAGGCCGGGGTTATCCCGCCAGTTCTCCTTCACCTTCACCCAGGTCTGGAGATAGACCTTGGTATCCAGGAATTCCTCCATGCCCTCCCTGGCCTGGGAGGAGATTTTTTTCAGCATGGCGCCTTTTTTGCCGATGATGATGCCCTTGTGGGTCTACTTTTCGCAGGAGATGATGGCCTCGATCTCCACCCC
>JAJBTD010000172.1 GCA_020861055.1 Clostridiales bacterium
AGTTGTCCTTTCTTCTTTCCCTAAGTGTAAAGTATGATTGACGAACCTACATTTCAGAAATTTTCCGAGTGTATTTTCTGCAACGTCAGACAATGCCCCCGATTTCTGTCGGTATATCGCGCAAGGACATATCAGCCGAGGCAGTCTCTCTGTCTATTGGGCGTCTCTGTCGTAGATGACCAGCTCGTTGCCGTCGTCGTCTCGGTAGACGATTTTGGTCAGGCTCTGGTATTGGGACAGGCTGGTCGCATCGTCCCGGCGGAACAGCTCCTCGGAGGAAAAGGCGCCCCAGCAGCCTCTCCACAACTCATCTTCCGCTACCTCGTCAGTGGTGGTCAGGGAGAGATAGCAGACGCCTGGCTCGTCGGCATAGATACTGGTTCCCCAGCCGCAGTTGAGCAGACCTTCCTCCGTGACCTCCAGGGTAAAGTAAATCAGTCCGTCCTCGTCCACCCCGGCCTCCTGAATTTCGATGGCGGAGGCCGGCACCGAATACCAGGGGTCATAGACATACTCGTGCCACAGCAGGTAGATGCCGCTGGCCAGCAGGACGAGCAGCAGCACCAGAGCGGCGGAGGCAAGGCCGATCAACCTGGTCTTTGTCCTGGCCCGGACGGTCTGGGTTTCCAGCAGCGCCGCCTCCTCCTGTCGCTGCCGCGCCGTCTCCTCCGACGGCGCAGGCTCCCGCATCTGCTCCAGCCTGGCCCGGCAGCGGGGGCAGTTCGCCAGATGCGCCTCCACCAGCGCCGCCGTCTTCTGACTGCAAGCCCCGTCTGCGTACAGGGGCAGCAGGTCGTCCATCACGTCACAGTTCAGTTTCATGTCGATTCCTCCTTTAGCTTGCATCTGGCCCGGTAAAAGGTCACTCTGGCCCAGCTGTCGCTCTTGCCGAACAGCTCGCCGATGTCGGCAAAGGACAGCTCTCCGAACACCCGGAGGGAGAATACCTCCCGGTATGGCTCCGGCAGGCGGTGGAGCCTGCGGTGCAGCTCCATGGCGGATTCCCGGTCCAGCAGCCGCTCCTCCATGCTCCCGGTCTGGACAGGCTCCGGGGCGTCCTCCAGAGAGGTGAGCCGTTTGTCCCTCCGGCAGCGGCTGAGGTAGTCGTTCCGGGCGATTTGGAACAGCCAGCTCTTCACGCTGCACTCCCCCCGGAAGCTGTCCATCTGCCGGAGGGCTTTGAAAAAGGTCTCCTGGGCGATGTCTTCCGCCGTGTGGGCGTCGCCGCACATGGAGTAAGCAAAGCGGAACACATCCCGAAAATACCGGTCGTACACATCCTCGAAAGGCTCCACAGGCTCTCTCACCTCCCCTTCTGAACAGTAGACGCAGCTGTGGGCAGAACGTTACAACATTTTTTCAAAATCACAGCCGTACTGCCTGGGCGAGGCGGTACGGCTGTGTGTTCGAGCGAGGTTTCGACAGACCGACCCGCCGCCCCTGTCGGAAATGACCGGCTGCGTCAAACCGACGGGGGCGGCGGAAGGGAAATATCATATTAGTCCTGGTACCCGTTGGGGTTCAGGCTCTGCCAGTGCCAGGTGTCCCGGCACATATCCTCCAGGCTGTAGGTGGCCTCCCAGCCCAGGACCTGGCGGCTCTTCTCCGGGCTGGAATAGACGGTGGGCAGGTCGCCCGGACGGCGGGGCGCGATCTCATAGGGCACATCGACGCCGTTGGCAGTCTCAAAGGCATGCACCATATCCAGCACACTGTAGCCCACGCCGGTACCCAGGTTGAAGATGCACTCGCCCTTGTGGTCCTGGAGATAGGACAGAGCGGCTACATGGCCCCTGGCCAGATCGACCACATGGATATAGTCCCGGACGCCGGTGCCGTCGGGAGTGTCGTAGTCGTTACCAAAGACGGAGAGGTGATCTCTCCGGCCAATGGCGGTCTGAGAGATATAGGGCATCAGGTTGTTGGGGATGTCCTTGGGGTCCTCGCCGATGAGGCCGCTCTCGTGGGCGCCCACGGGGTTGAAGTACCGGAGGTTGCACACCGACCACTCCGGGTCGGCCTTGGCGATGTCCCGGAGAATCTGCTCCCCCATGTACTTGGTCCAGCCGTAGGGGTTGGTGCAGTTGCCGGTCTTGCTGGTCTCGGAGAGGGGCATCTTGTTGTCTCCGGAGTACACCGTGGCGGAGGAGGAGAACACGATACGTTTGCAGCCGTGGCTCCCCATGACGTCGCACAGGGTCATAGTGGCGTTCAGGTTGTTGTCGTAGTAGGCCAGGGGCTTGGCCACCGACTCCCCCACCGCCTTGAGTCCGGCGAAGTGGATGACAAAGTCGATGGTGTGCTCCTCGAAGATTTTGGTCAGGGCCGCCCGGTCACGGACGTCCGCTTGGTAGAAGGGGATGTGCTTCCCCCCTGCCAGCTCCTCCACCCGCTGGAGGGACTTGGGGCTGGAGTTGCAGAGATTGTCGATGACCACCACATCATATCCGGCGTTGAGCAGCTCCAGGCAGGTGTGGCTCCCGATGTAGCCGCTGCCACCGGTCACTAAAACTGTCATGTGAATTTCCTCCTCTTTCTTCTCATTCTCCCTGAGCTGCTGCTTCCCACAGCCGCCGGGGGTAGATACCCTCGCTCTTCATCTGCCGGACGGCCTCCTGCACCGAGGGCAGATCCTCCCGGTAGGTCACGCCGTGCCACTGCTCCTCGGTGGGCAGTACCCGGATGGTGCCTCTTCCCTCCTGGATCTGGGCATTGGCCACAGAGGGGAGGTAATACTCGCATTTGATGGGGTTGACGGACAGGTTGGCATCCAAAAAGGCGGGGAACCGGCCGGTGAACTCGTCCTTCATCCCCTCGTGGAAGCCCCAGAGGTTCATGGAGACCAGGCTGTCCCCGTCCAGGGGCAGGAAGTCCGTGCCGTTTTCCGTGTAGACGATTCCCTCCGGGCGGGTCTCGATGTGAGTGCGCTCGGTAATGTCCACCAGCAGCCCGTCCTCCACCTGACAGACGCCCCGTGCCACGTAGCCGTTTTCCGTGACCGTGTTTTTCAGGCGATAGCCCACCATGGCCTGGCAGTTCTCCGGGGCGTCCCCGGAGAGAAAGTCATAGATGGTCTGGAAGGAGGTGCGCCCGTAAAAGTCGTCGGCGTTGACCACCGCAAAGGGGCCGTCCAGCTCAGGCGCGGCGCAGGCGATGGCATGGGCGGTGCCCCAGGGCTTCACCCGGCCCTCCGGCACGCGATAGCCCTCCGGGAGCCGGTCCAGCTCCTGATAGACATATTTCACGTCAAAGTACGGCTCCATCCGCCGGCCGATGTTGGCCCGGAAGGTCTCGTCGATGGCCTGTTTGATGACAAAGACCACCTTTTCAAATCCGGCCCGCCGGGCATCGTAGAGGGAGAAATCCATAATGATGTGTCCCTCGTCGTCCACCGGGGTGATCTGCTTCAGCCCGCCGAAGCGGCTGCCCATACCGGCGGCCATGACCACCAGGATCGGTCTGCCCATGTGCTGCGCCTCCCTGTCTTTTGAATTCTCCTATCATTGTACACACAAAGCGGAATTTTGCAATGCTTTTTTTGTGGGCTTTTCCGCAGCTTGACCGGCGGATTATCTCCCCAGCATCTCCAGAGCGGGCAGTCCGTTGCCCTCGTAGTCGAAGAGGGCCTGGTTTGCCCACTCGTTGCCCCC
>JAJBTD010000136.1:0-1078 GCA_020861055.1 Clostridiales bacterium
CCAGAATGTAACACTCGTTTTTCAGACTGTACCGCAGCTCGTTGAGCTGTGCCGGAGCGAGCGTCACGCCAAACATCTGCCGGGCGGTCTCCGGAAGCTTGTGGGCCTCGTCGATCACCAGGGCGGCAGCCCTGGGCAAGAGAGGCGACAGCCCCCGGCTCCTGCGAATGGCGTCAGCCAGGAGCAGATTGTGGTTGCAGATCTGAAATTCTATGCGAGAGGAGCCGCATTGCTCCAAAAACCGCCGATACCGGCAGTCCTTCTCCTTGCAGAGGCAGGAGGGCGGCACGCACACATGGGCCTGGTCATAGGGATTGAGGCCGACTGCGGCGTCCAGGTCCAGCTGTGTGGACAGGCTGTTCAGCGCCGTCACCCGGCGCTGGCTCATGTGGGCCAGGTTGGCGGTGCGGAGACGCTCCTCCAGCTTCCGGTCGCAGACATAGTGAGCCTTGCCCTTGCGCACCACGGCCCGGACAGGCTCCGTGGACTGTCCGTCAGCCATGAGTGCCTGAGAGAGAAAGGGCAGATACTCTGTGGGGATGGCCCGCTGGAGGGCAATGCTGGAGGTGGAGATCAGGATGGGCTGAGAGGGCCGGCCTTCCTGCCGCCGACAGCGGAACAGGGCGTCGCCTGCCACCAGGTAGGCGTAGGTCTTGCCGATGCCGGTGCCCGCCTCGCAGAGGGCGATCTCTCCGGACAGCATGGCGTCCAGCATCCTGTGACAGAGGTCGATCTGGGCAGGTCGTTCCGGCAGACCCTTCGCCGGGAATCGTACTCGAAAGAGACGGTCGATGTGGGCATGGCCGTCCCGAATGGTTTGTTCGGTAAACATGGTGTTTACTCCTGTTTTGTTAGATGTCCTCTCCGTATTCGCACGCACCCCCCCCGGAGAGAAAGGGAGCAGTACGGGCGGCTGTCGCCCCTCCAGGCCCATCTCTCCGGGCCTCTCATCGGGGCGGCAGCTCCACGGGCGTCCCCAGGGTCTCTACTGCTTCCAACCCTGGGTCAGCGCCGCCTTGTTTTGATGCGCAGGCCTCGCTTGGTGTGTCATTGTTGCGTTGCCCGTACCGCTGGTATT
>JAJBTD010000136.1:1178-3648 GCA_020861055.1 Clostridiales bacterium
CGAGTTCCGTGGGGGTCGTACCGCTCCAGGGAGCAGTGGCGGCGGTTCTCCCGCTGGTCGCTGTTGGCCTCCAGGCGATCCAGCTCCCGAAGGAGCCGAACCCAGGGCTGAGGGAGGGAGAGGGTGACCGTCTCCCCGGTGGCAAAGGTGTAGGGGTATTCTTCTTCCGGTGTTGGCATATTCCTCCTTTATGGTTCGGCGTCCGGCGGAGGCAGTAGCCTCTGCTCTTGCTGCTCCGTCTGCCTGTCCGCATGACCGGCGGCAGCGCACAGGCACATGGCGGCAACTCCGACCATGCCGCCGAGCCACAGACCGGCGAGGAAAAGGAGCGCTTCCCTCATGATGTTCACCTCCAGCCGAAGAAAAGAATGGGTGCGGTCACTGCCAGGAGCATCAGCTCCAGGGCAGCGGAGACGAGTAAAAACAGGGCGTCCAATAAATGCATATCAATCGATCCTTTCACAGTAAACGACCAGCCGTTGGGTGCCGACAGTGTAGGGGTGACAGGTGAGCAGGGTCAGCAGATCCTGTCCCTCCCGGATGAGAATGGCGTCCACGTCGTCCGGCTGGATAATGGCGGTCTCCACCACCTGATAGGTCATGGTGTCCCAGAAGCTGGTGAGACAGACCAGGTCGCCTGGCTCCAGCTGATCCAGGTAGCGGAAATAAGGGATCCCTCGATAGCCCCGGTGACCGGCGAGGACGCAGTTCGTGCTCTCTCCGCCGATGGGCAGGCTGGTCTGGCCCAGCACAGCGGCCCCTAGGGCCATGTTGACGGCGTTGGCTCCCAGATAGATGGGCAGCTCCAGGTCGATGGCCGGGATAGTGAGATACCCTACCGGCGAGCCGCTCTCCAGACCGTAGTTCGACAGCTCCAGCGCCGGCGTCTCGTAGGCGGATGCCCCGGTCAGGCCGGACTGATGCTCCAGGAAAATGGCCTGGTTGTAGTCCGCCATCGCCTGATAGAGCTCCGGGTAGAGAAGGCTATTCCCCTCTGTATCGCTCTGGAACTGACTTCGGGCGGCCTCCGTCTGCTCCTGCCACTGATCTATGACCAGAGCACTCTCCCGTTCAAAGGCTGCCGTCTGGAGCTGTGGATAAAACAGCAGCCACAGCCCTGCCAGAAGGCCCAGCAGGATGGCCAGCCACAGCCAGACCGGGTTCTGCCGCCTCATTTCAGCCTCCGGTGACGCCGCCAGGCGGCCCCAAGGAGCTGGCCCAGGAAAAAGACGACCACGACAAGGGCGGCGCAGACGGCCAGAGAGAAGAGATACTCCCGAAGCCAGGTGCTGGGGAGAGTCTCAACCGACTCCGTCTCAGACTCGGCGACAGCCTCCTCCACCAGCTCCACCCTGGTTCCCCGAACCAGCAGCCGATGGGTGTTGACTCCGTAGGGGGTGCAGGTCAGAAGGGTGCAGTAGTCCTCGTCTGGGTCGATCTCCAACTGGCTCAGATCCTCTGGGCGCACGGTGGTGATCTGATCCACCTGATAGGCCAGGGTCTGGCCCAGCACCTGGAGGGTGAAGCCGTCCCCTACGGTCAGCTGATCCAAATCGGAGAACAGCCGGGCGGAGGACAGGCCGGAGTGTCCGCAGAGGACGGTGTGGGTGCCTTCCCCGCCCACCGGAAGGGAGGAGATCTCCAGCACCCCGATGCCCTGGGCCAGGGTGTCACTGTCGGTGCCGTAGTAGACAGGCAGCTCCAGGTCGAGGGAGGGGATGCTCAGGGTGGCGATGACGCCGGTACCGGAGAGATCCAGGATAGACCGCTGCTCCCCGTCCTCCTGGGCCACGGTGGGGGTGAGAAAGGGATCCTCCAGGGAGAGGATGCCGGTGGCCAGCTGGCGGTTGTAGGCTTGGGCGGCGGTCAGCGCCTCCGCTCGCTCCTGGGCCAGGTCGCTGTCCCCGGCGGCAGCGGTGTACGTCTCTATGACCCCGTCCTGACGCTGCTCATACAGGGCGTTGCTGACCATCGGGTAACAGAGGAGAAGCAGTCCCAGCAGGACGCCCAGGATACAGCAAAGCGTGGGAAGGTGTTTCCTGATTCCAATTTGTTTCATATCGTTCCCCTTGGGGGAGGCGGCAGCAGTTGCCGCCTCCCGTTTTGTCGTTCAGGCGGACTTTTTGCGCCGGAGGGTAAAGATTGCCAGAGCAACCATGGCTGCTGTCAGCAGTCCGCCGCAGACGGTGGTGACCAGCGTCCCGGCGCCGCCGGTCTGGGGCAGGTCAAAGCCCCGGCTGTTGAGGACGGTGAGGGGAACCAGAGTGTTGGCGGAGTCGCCGTCGCTCTCCATATCCACCTCGTTGCCGTCCACCGTTGCGCTGGCGGTGAGACTGCCGCAGGCGCCGCCGGAGGTGTAGTCCGTGGAGATAACGATGGTGATGCTGTCCTTCAGCAGGGTGTAGCCGCTGGCGGTCTGTACCTCGGTGAGTACATAGGTGTCCTCCTCCAGACCGTAGATGCGCAGCCT
>JAJBTD010000033.1 GCA_020861055.1 Clostridiales bacterium
ATCATGGCGGGGATCTCCGCCGCATTGACGATGTCCAGCTGTCCGTCGCCGATGATGTCGATGTCGGCCTGATAGCACCCCCCGAAACGGCCCCGCTGGGCCCGCTCTCCCCGGTAGACCTTGCCGATCTGATACCGGCGGAAGGGGAAGGAGAGCTGACCGTAGTTCATGGCCACATATTTCGCCAGGGGAACGGTCAGGTCAAACCGGAGGGCCAGGCTGTCGTCCTTGTCGCTTTTCATGTTGTAGTTGGAGACGGAGTAGATCTGCTTTTCCGTCTCTCCGCCGCCCTTGGCCAGCAGGACCTCGGACGCCTCGATAATGGGGGTGTCCAGAGGGGTGAAGCCGTAGAGGGAGTAGGTGCGGCGAAGGGTCTCCATCATCCGCTCCATCTGCTGCTGGGGGGCGGGAAGAAGCTCCATAAAGCCGGAGAGGGTCCGGGGTTTCAGCTTTGCCATAGGGATCGTCCTTTCGTGGATAGGGTATCAGGCAGCGTCATCCGCTGTCTGCGGCAAAATCGCCCGGAGCTGCTCCGGGCGAAAAGGGCATAGTGAGAGCGCAGAGGGGATTAGAGGATCATTTTCTTTTTCTGGGGACGGATGATATCCCGCCAGTCCAGGTCGCCTCTGGCCAGGCCGTGGATGAGCATTTCCGCCGTGGCGATGTTGGTGGCGATGGGGATATTGTTGATATCGCACAGGTGGCAGATATAGCGGAGATCGTCCTCATAGGCGTCGTTTTTCGGGCCGGTGAAAAAGAGTACCATGTCGATCTCATCATAGGAGATGCGCGCGCCGATCTGCTGACAGCCGCCGTGGTCGTGGGTCAGAAGGAGCTGGATGTCCAGGCCGGTGGCCTCGGCCACCATGCGGCCCGTAGTGTGGGTGGCGCAGACGTTGTGCTTGGCCAGAATACCGCAATAGGCGATGCAGAACTGAACCATCAGCTCCTGGCGGTTTTCATCACTCATCAATGCTATATTCATACTTTCCTCCTCTGTGCGCCGGGAGGCGGTCAGATGCGCATCGGCGGCACCCGTTGTCCCAGCAGACGTTTTGAGATATTAAAATAGGCCCTGGCAGCGCCGTTTTTGCTGTATAGCGTCAGGGGCGTTCCCTGACTGGCGGCCAGCGTGACCTTTGGATCTTCGGGAATAATGCCGATCAGCGGCAGACCCAGAGCGTCCATGGCGTCGTCCACATTGGTATGGGTCTTGCGGAGAAAGCGGCGGGTGATTCGATTCACCGCCAAATGAATGGGAACCTTTCGCTCCCGGAGGAGCCGCACAGCGGACTGAGCGGAGCGAAGGGAGGCGGGGTCGGTGGTGGAGACGATGATCGCCCGGTCAGCGGCACAAATTGCCAGCTGGAACCCGGAGCCGATGCCCGCCGGGCAGTCGATGAGGCAGAAGTCGTAAGTTTGTTTGGCCTGCTCCAACAGAGCGGCCATACCCGACTGGGTGAGCGCTTCCTTTGGCAGAGAGATGGAGGCGGGGAGCAGAGACAGGTTGGGAAGCTTCGGATGGACGGCGGCGGCCCGTTCCAGGGAGCAGCGCCCCTGGAGTACGTCGGTGACATCCATCATGGCGATATCGCTCATCCCAAGAGAGAGATCCAGATTGCGCAGTCCGATATCCATATCGATACACAGAACCCGCTTGCCCATAGAGGCCAGGCAGGAGGCAACGCCGGCGGTCAACGAGGATTTTCCCGTCCCGCCCTTTCCGGATGTGACGACGATCGCAGTGCCCATAATAACCTCCATACAATGGAATTATAACACAGTGGAAAAGGGAGATTCAAGAACTTTATGTGATAAAACGGTGTCAAAGCGGTGACTTTTTCATTTGTGCGAACCGGCGGGGGTATTTTGCCGGGGTCGGACGGACCTTTTCCACCCGCACGACGCAGTGAGTGACCTCCGTCTCCGGGATGGTGTAGACAAAATCCTGCCGGAGCTGCCCGCCCAGAATGGAGACGCACCGTCCGGCGGCATTTTTCTCCTCCCGGCAGTCCGGCCCCTTCATGGCAAGAAATACGCCGCCGGGCCGGAGAAAGGGCAGACACAGCTCGCACAGCATCCCCAGGTCGGCCACCGCGCGGGAGGTGACGATGTCGAACTGCTCCCGAAGCTCCTCCGTCCGGGCCAGCTCCTCCGCCCGGCCGTGGATAGCAGTCACGTCGGCGGCCCCCAGCTCCGGGGCGATCTGCCGGAGCCAGGAGATGCGCTTGCCCAGGCTGTCCAGCAGGGTGAGGGAGACAGTCGGCTCCACCAGCCGCAGCACCAGGCCGGGAAAGCCTGCGCCGGTACCCACGTCAAGCACCCGCTTTCCCACAAAGTCCGCTGCGAGGAGCAGGGCGGCGGAGTCCAGCATATGAAGCCGGGCCACCTGGTCCGGGTCGGTGATGGCGGTGAGATTCATGTACCGGTTCTGTTCCAGCAGGAGATCGGTATATTGTTCCAGCTGGGGGATGGAACCGGTAGGGAGAGAGAGAGCCTCCAGGCCGCGGGTGAGGATGTCGTTCATGGAATACTCCTTGGAGAATAGATAATAGAGAACTGGGAAAAATAGGAAACCACATTTTCTCACAGGTCGCCAAAGGCCGAACAGGGGAAATTGCCCGTGTCCGGCCTGTGACGACGCTGTGAAATTACCTCCGGAGAGTTCAGAAGCCAAGTGCGGCGGCAACCTGCTGGATACCCAGCAGCAGCATGAGCAGAGCGGCGACGGTGCAGCCGACGCCCAGCAGCAGATAGACCGCCGGATTGCCGGGACCGTCCGCGTGGATGACCTTCCACCGGTTGTTGAAGCACTGGGCGGCCATCCCCCCGCAGAGGGGAAAGAGCATAATACCGGTAATGCCGCTCATGAGGGTGGTGGTGGCGATCCAGTAGGTGGACAGGAGGACGATGATAATCATGTAGACCACGCCCACCATGGCCCAGATCCGCTTATTTTCCATTCTTCTCCTGTTCCTGCTGCTTCAGCAGATCCCGGATCTCGGTCAGCAGCTCCTCAGTGGTGGGACCGGCAGGCGCCTCAGGGGCGGGCTCCTCCTCCTTTTTGGGGGTGATCTTGTTGACCACCTTGACGATCCAGAATACCACAAAAGCGGTGATGAGGAAGGTAATAATGGCGTTGATGACGGCTCCAATGCCAAAGGGGCCGACGGTGATGGAGGAAAAATCCGCCTCGCCCATGATCAGGGCGATAATGGGAGTCAGCAGATTCTCCACGATAGAGGTGACAATGGCGGTGAATGCAGAGCCTACCACAACGCCAACGGCCATATCCAGGACGTTGCCCCGCATGATAAATGCCTTGAATTCATCGATCCAGCTCGGTTTTTTGCTCATTGAGCGTGCCCTCTTTCTGATTCTTTCGTGATAGCAGAAGATTCGCTATTCGTTTCCGTGATAGATACGGGCGCAGTCAGACGGAGTTACTGCGCATCCTCGGCGGCGGCCTCGTCAGCCACCTCTACGGTGACGTCAACCTCTACCTGAGCCTCTTCGGCGACCTCAGGAGCGGCAGTCTCTTCCGCAGCTGCGTCGTCGTCGGCCTCCTCAGCGGGAGCCTCCTCAGCGGCGGCCTCCTCGGTGGGAGCGTCCTCATCGGCAGCCTCCTCAGCGGGGGCCTCCTCCTTCTCCTTGCCGATGAAGGGGAGCAGCTCCATGGTGTAGGTGTCCTCCTCCTCGCCGGGAGTCTTTTTCAGGTTCCAGAGCAGGCCGCCCAGCTCCATTTCGCCGGACTCCTTGTCAGACTTGAAGTGATAGGGGATCAGGCTGGCAGCCAGGGCGACGGCTCCGGCGGCTCCGATGACTTTGACGATCTTTTTCATTTTGTGAAGCACCTCTTTTGTCTTCTTTTTGTGTGTGGTGTGGAACGGTACGGGACAGGGGGTGGAAGCTGCATATCAGAAAAGCGCTGGGCTTATGCTGACGGGATGATGAAATGGAGCTCAATCCTGAGGCGGAATATAGGTCTTGGCCTTCTCCAGCTTGGACTTTCCGCCCATATAGGGCCGCAGGGCTTCGGGGATGTCCACGGAGCCGTCGGCGTTGAGGTTGTTCTCCAGGAAGGCGATGAGCATACGGGGCGGGGCGACGCAGGTGTTGTTCAGGGTGTGGGCCAGCTGGTTTACCGTCTTGACCTTCTTTTTGCCCTTCTTGTCCACCGTCTCCACCTGCTGACTGTAGCGGATGCCCAGCCGCCGGGCCTGGGCGTCGCCCAGGTTGGAGCAGGAGCAGACCTCAAAATATTTCTGCTGCCGGGGGGACCAGGCCTCGATGTCACAGCTCTTGACCTTCAGATCGGCCAGGTCGCCGGAACAGCACTCCAGCTGCCGCACCGGGATATCCAGGGAGCGGAACAGGTCTACGGAGTTTCTCCACAGCTTCTCGTACCAGTCCATGGACTCCTCCGGCTTGCAGATGACGATCATCTCCTGCTTCTCAAACTGGTGGATGCGGTAGACGCCCCGCTCCTCCAGACCGTGGCTGCCCTTTTCCTTGCGGAAGCAGGGGGAATAGGAGGTCAGGGTCAGGGGCAGCTCCTGCTCCGGGATAATCTGTCCGTTGAACCGGGCGATCATGGAGTGCTCCGAGGTACCGATGAGGTACAGATTGTTTTTGGGGTCGGTGACGGTGGGGTCGTCGATCTTGTACATCATGGCGTCCATCTCCGGGAAGGACATGACCCCCTCCACCATCTCTCCCCGGATCATATAGGGGGGGATGACATAGGTGAAGCCCCGGTCGATCATAAAATCTCTGGCATAGGCCAGCACCGCCTCGTGGAGCCGGGCGATGTCGCCAATGAGATAGTAGAACCCGGTGCCGGAGACTCTCCGGGCGCTGGTCAGGTCGATGCCTGCAAAGGAGGCCATGATGTCGGTGTGATAGGGGATGGGAAAGTCGGGCACCTTCGGCTCCCCGAACCGCTGCACCTCCACGTTGCAGGAGTCGTCCGGACCGATGGGAACGGAGGGATCAATGATGTTGGGGATGACCAGCATGATCTCCCGCACCTTGGCGTCCAGCTCGGACTGCTTCGCCAGCAGGGACTCCCGCTCCTGGGCCTCGGCAGTGACCTGGGCGGAGAGCTGGGCGATTTTCGCCTCATTTTCCTCCGCCAGAGCGGGATTTTTCTTGGCCTGTCCCTTGAGCATCCCGATCTGCTTGGAGATGTTGTTTCGGTTGGCCAGCAGGGCCTCGGCGGCCTGCTTGGCTTCCAGGCTCTGGGCATACAGGTCGATGACCTGGTCTACCAGGGGGAGCTTCTCCTCCTGGAACTTGTTTTTGATATTCTGCTTGACGATGTCGGGGTTGTCCCGGACAAACTTGATATCCAGCATAGGTGTCTGGCTCCTTCTCTTCTCTCGTTGGTTACCTATCCCGTTTGGGGAGACGGTGCAGCGCTTCCAGCAGATCGTTCAGGTCGTCCACGCCGTAATATTCCAGCTCCAGACGGCCCTTCCGCTTGCCGGAGACGATTTTGACCCGGCGGCCCAGACTGTTCTCCAGCTCCCTTGCGGCGGCGGCGGAGTAGTCCACCTCCGGAACGGTCTGTTTCTTCGGCTCCTCCTGACGGGCGTTGCGGTTGAGCTGCTTGACCAGCTCCTCCGTCTGACGGACGGAGAGCTGCCGCTGGGCCACCTTGTCCGCAGCCGCTTTCATCTCTCCGGGGTCAGACAGGCCCAGCAGCGCCCTGGCGTGCCCGGCGGAGAGAATGTCCGCCTCCACATACTCAGTTAATTCTTTGGGGAGTGCCAGCAGCCGGACGGCGTTGGCAATCGCCGGACGGGATTTCCCCACCTGCCGGGCGACCTCCTCCTGGGTCATGCCGTAGTCGTGAATCAGGGTCTGATAGCCCTTTGCCTCCTCCATAGGGTTCAGGTCCTCCCGCTGGAGGTTTTCAATCAGTCCCAGCTCCATGGCCTTCCGGTCGTCTGCCTCCAGGACGATGACCGGAATTTCCTCCAGTCCTGCCTCACGGGCGGCCCGCCAGCGGCGCTCCCCGGAGATGATCTGATAATAGCCGGAGGCCATCAGCCGGACGTTGATGGGCTGCAAAATGCCGTGGAGCCGGACGGACTCTGTGAGGTCGGCAAGGCTCTCCTCGTTGAACTGCTTTCTGGGCTGGTCCTGGTTGGGGCGGACCTTCTCAATGGGAAGAGTGGAGACCCCCTCCTGTTCCGGCTGAGAGGCCGCTTCGCCCAGGAGAGCGTCCAGCCCCCGGCCCAGACCGGAGGCCATCGTTCGCTTTGCCATAGAGATAGGCTCACCTCGCTTTGTTCTGATATCGTTATTCTGCAATAAATTCCTCCGCCAGCCGGAGGTAGGCCTGGGCGCCGGTGCTGTACTTGTCGTAGGCCATCACCGGCATACCGTGGCTGGGCGCCTCGGAGAGACGGACGTTTCTGGGAATCACAGTGGCGTAGACCTGTCCGGGAAAGTGCCGCTTGACCTCCTCCGCCACCTGGAGGGAGAGGTTGGTGCGTCCGTCGAACATGGTGAGCAACACCCCCTCCAGCTCGATCTTCCGGTTCAGCTTCCGCTTCACAATGCGGATGGTGGAGAGCAGATCGCTGAGCCCTTCCAATGCGTAATATTCGCACTGCACAGGGACCAGGACGCTGTCGGCGGCGCAAAGACCGTTCAGGGTCAGCAGCTCCAGGGAGGGGGGACAGTCGATGAAGATATAGTCATAATTCTCGCCCAGCGGCTCCAGAGCGTCCTTTAACAGCATTTCCCGCCGCTCCAGGCCGGTCATCTCGATCCCGGCCCCGGCCAGGGCCTTATTGCTGGGGATCACGTCCCCCCATTGGGTGGAGACGATCGCCCGGCGCACGTCCGCCCCGTCGATGAGCACGTCGTAGATGTTGGGGGAGGCGGCGTTTTTGTCCACTCCGAAGCCGGAGGTGGCGTTGGCCTGAGGGTCGAAGTCGCACAGGAGAACTCGTTTTCCCTGCTGCTGTAAGGCCGCAGCCAGATTGACGGCGGTGGTGGTCTTTCCCACGCCGCCCTTTTGATTCGCCACTACAATGCGCTTTGCCACCGTCACACCACCTGACCGGAGAGGCAAAACGGCCTCCTCCGCTGACTTGGACGGCGCATACGCTGGCGCCGTCCGCTGCTCCCTATTATAGTATAGTTCCGGCAAGTTTGCAACTGGGACAGTAGACATTTCAGCCAAATTTCTTCCGGCGGGAGAGATAACCGGCGGGTTTGTTTCACGTGAAACATCCGGCAATTCGGGTGCGGGGAAAATCTCCGAAGCAGCGGTGACCCTGGACACGGCGCATGAAAATCGAAATGTTTCACGTGAAACAGTCACACGGAACCGCCGCCCTGCCAGAGCGCCTATCATCCGCTGCCCCAGCGTATACGCCCGCCGGAGGGCGGTCAGCCGGAAAGAGAGAGTGAGCATATCATTTGGGGGAGACCTTTGGAATAACAATGGTCAAGGTGATGGCGTCGTCGCTCTCCTCCCGGCCGCAGGAGGCGGAGATGCCGGAGCGCTTCATCACATCCATGCTGTGGTCGATGGTGTTGAGAAACAGGCGGATGTCCCGCACCAGCAGGACGGGCTTGCGCCTGCGGGAGATTTTTTTCTCCGCCTGTGGTGCGGAAGCCTCGGACGGCTCCTCAACGAGGGCGGTCGGCTCCGGGGGCAGGAGCATCCGCTCCACCAGCTCCTCCGTCTTGGAGACAGTGAGCTTTTGGTCGATGACCGCCTCCAGCACCGGACCCTGCAGCTCCTGGGGGAGACGGAGCAGCGCCCGTCCGTGTCGCTCTGTCAGTCCGTTGCGCCGGAGGGCTTCCAGCACCGGGACGGACAGCCGCAGCAGACGGAGTTTGTTGGCCACGGCGGACTGACTTTTACCAATTTTCCGGGCGGCCTCCTCCTGGCTGAGATGGTAGGTGGAGATGAGCTGCTCCAGGGCCAGAGCCTCGTCCACAAAGTCCAGGTCCCGCCGCTGGAGGTTCTCAATGAGGGCCAGCAGGGAGGACTCCATATCATCCGCCCGGAGAAGAATACAGGGAACAGTGTCCAGATTGGCCATCCGGGCCGCCCGGAGCCGCCGCTCCCCGGAGATCAGCTCATAGCTCCGGTCCTCCAACCGCCGGACGGTGAGGGGCTGGAGAATGCCGTGCTCCTGGATGGAGACGGACAGCTCCTCCAGCCCCTTGACGGAAAAGACTGTCCTGGGCTGATTGGGGTTGGGATGGATCTCCCACACCGGGAGGTAGAGGATGCGTCCGCTGTCAAAGGGGCCCCGTTTTCGCGTCAAAGCCATATTTCCCATCACGAACCTTTCTTTTGAAAATACACTACCCAGAGAATAGCAGGTTCCCGGAGCAAAAGCGTGGGAAGTAAGTCGATGGGAAAAGTTTATGGAAATGGTTAGATTGACGGAAAATTGGTACGAAAACAGAAAAATCTCCCTTCCAAGAGGAAGGGAGAGAAGAAACGGGAAATCACCGCCGCTCCTTCTTCTGTCGGCGGATGTCCTCGCCGTAGAAGCAGACCTTGAGATATTCCCCCGCCAGCCGGGAGTACACCTGGGGACTGTACCGGCGGCCCACCTCGTCCAGCGAGAGGTTGGAGGAGATCACCGTTCGCCTGTCGCCCAGCAGGCGGGTGTTTACCAGCTGATAGAGAGAGGACTGGGTCATGGGGGAGTTCATCTCGCTGCCCAGATCGTCCAAAATCATCAGGTCACAGGAGAGATACCGCTCCACGTCCGCTCCGGCCTGGCTGTCCCGGTTGAACCGCTGGGCTTCGAACCGGTTGAATACGTTGACAGCGGAATCGTAGACCACACTGTACCCCTTCTCGCTGACCACCCGTGCAATAGAGGCGGAGAGAAAGGTCTTGCCCAGACCGGGGGCACCGGTGAGAAAGAGGTTTTTTACGCTGTTGCGTCCGAACTTGTCCGCAAAGGTGAAGCAGATGTCCAAAGCAAACTCCATAGCGCTCCGGGGCGAGCTGCCGATGGTGGCGTCGTAGAGGGGGGAGTAGTAGCTCAGATCAAAGGTATCAAAGGACTGGTCGCCCAGATTCAGCATGGAGGAGAGCTGTTTGATCTGCTCCTGCCCGCAGAGGGTGCGTAGACACTGACACATCTCCGAGCCACGCCAGCCCCGGTCGCCGCACAGAGAACACAGGGGCCGATAGGTCAGGGCGTCCTCCGGGTAGCCGTACCGGGACAGCAGCTCCCGCCGCTCCTGTTGAAGAGAGAGATTCTGCTCCCTGGCCCGTGCCAGAGCGGGGGAGGGATCGACCCCTTTTTGCAGGGCGGTCTGGGCGGCGGTGCGGATGGTCTGGCTGAGCTGACGGTCGATCTCCCGGAGCCTGGGCGCCCGGCTGTAGATCTGCTGCCGCTGCCGCTCAAAGGCGCTGCGGTTCTGTCGGGCCTGCTCGTTCAGCTTCTCGGTGGCGGCCCGGATAACGGAGCTGTCATAGGGCATAAAAACACCTCCCTCATGCAGGTAAATAAATCATGGATAATGGGAGAAAGAGAAGTGCTAATTTTCCTCTTTCATTTGGGCCAGCGCCCGCTGCATCTCGGCAATGCTCTGGCGGTTCTCCTTTTCCAGGGCCTTTTGGTCCTTGGGGAGCGTGTTGCGCTGATAGGGCCGGGCAGTGCCGGTCTTCGTCTCCGGCTTGCGCTCGCTCCTGACCTCCTCCGGGGAGTGGAGGCCCTTCTCATGCCAGCGCCGGAGAATGGCGTTGCAGTATCGCCAGTCCATCCGGCCCAGGCCGGTAACCGTGATGTCATAGGCCACCGCCACCGACTCCGGCGGAAAATGCCAGTCCAGCCACTGGGCGAGATACCGCTGCTCACTCTGGGAGGGCTTCCGCCCATAGATCCCCAGGGCGGAGAGAATGGCCCCTTCCTGGGACTCCCGCAGGTCGCAGCTCTTGATGTACTCGTCGGCGGCCTCCAGGGTGTCGTAGCCCCGCTCCTTCCACTGGTAGCCCACCCGCCGGACATAGGCCATGGAGAGATTCTTCCCCGGCCCGTACTTCCGTTTGTTCTTGCCGTCCAGCCAGTTGATGAGCAGGAGTAGCACCTCCGGCGGAAGGCCCACATGGTCGTACAGCTCCAGCAAAATGGCGGTGTTGGAGCTGCTGAGCTTCCGTCCCAGCAGCTTCTCCGTCTCCTGGAGCAGATCGGGGAACTGGCTGCCCTCTGTCTGCAGCTCCTCCACGATGTCGGCGGCGGAGTAGTCCGGGGCCTGCTCCGGCTTGGGGGTCGGCTCCTCCGTCTGGGGCAGGTCGGCCCCGGAGACAAGCCCCACCTCCTGGAGCTGGGCCATGGCGGTGTCCAGCTGACTGCGGTTCCAGTGGAGGGCGGAGCCGGCTCGGGTGGGGTCGTATTCCCCCAGATTCCGGGCCAGATAGAGGAATAACAGGGCCGCATCCCCGCTGCCCAGCCGAATCAGCCGGTCTGCCGTGCCGCCGTCGATGGCGACTGCGGATTGATTCAGTTGAATGCGCTGCATCGCCATAGGGAGGGCCTCCTGTCGTCAGTGGGACAGGTCTACAGTCTGATGCCTGTCCACTTCCCCCTATTTTACAACAAAAACCGCCCGGCGTAAATGAGAAATTAGAGGGAAAGAGGGGGACCGGCGCAGAGCGGCAGAAAAGCTGCAGCAATCTGTCTTTCCGTCCGCCTCCATTCGTGCTACAATACCTCTAAAGCGAAACAAAAGAAAAAGGAGCCGACCCCTGTGATCCGTCTCGTCCGCCCCTCCGACGCCCCGGCGCTGCTGGCGATCTATGCCCAGTCCATCCATACCCCCGTCACCTTTGAATATGAGCTGCCCAAGCTGGAGGAGTTCCGGGGTCGCATCCGGGACATCACCGCCCACTATCCCTATCTGGTGCTGGAGGAGGAGGGGAAAGTGGTGGGCTATGCCTACGCCCATCGCCTCCGGGAGCGGGCGGCCTTTGCCTGGGACGCGGAGCTGTCCGTCTATCTGGATCGCTCCGTCCAGGGCCGGGGATTGGGGACAGAGCTGTACACCGTCCTGCTGGAGCTGCTCCGGCGACAGGGGGTGCAGGCGGTCTACGGCTGCATCACCAGTCCCAACCCCGCCAGCGTCGCCCTCCACGAAAAGCTGGGCTTCCGGTACTGCGGGGCCTTCCACCGGACGGGCTACAAGGACGGACAGTGGTGGGACGTTCTCTGGTATGAAAAGCAGATCGGGGCGGGTCAGACGCCGCCCCCTCCGCTGAAAAACGCGAGTGAAATAGACGGTTTTCTGACAGAAGTGAACAATGAACAGAAAAACGGAGAAAACCGGTGATTCAGCGTCAAACCGGGCGCAGAAAAGCGTGAAAACTGTCCGGTTGCCGCTTGACGAACGAAGCAGAACCCGGTAAAATGGTCAAAGAGTGTATAGTGGTATTGCAGCGGGGCAAGAGCGGTCTGACCGACTCTTGCCGATTTGTGTGATAAAGCCTGAACTGTATGGGAGGATGTTCCATGTCTGTCAAGCATATTTTCATCACCGGAGGCGTGGTCTCCGGTCTGGGCAAGGGAATCACCGGGGCGTCTCTGGGACGGCTGCTGAAACAGCGGGGCCTGCGGGTGGCGCTCCAGAAGCTGGACCCCTACCTGAACGTAGACCCCGGCACCATGAGCCCCTATCAGCACGGCGAGGTGTTCGTCACCGATGACGGAGCGGAGACCGACCTGGATCTGGGCCATTACGAGCGCTTTGTGGACGAGAATCTGAACGTCAACTCCTCCGTCACCTCCGGCAAGGTCTACTGGTCGGTGCTGAACAAGGAGCGGGACGGAGACTACCTGGGCGGCACCGTTCAGATCATCCCCCACATCACCAACGAGATCAAGGAGCGCATCTACCGCATGGAGAAGGGCGCGCCCAAGGACGTGATCATCACTGAGATCGGCGGCACCGTGGGCGATATGGAGTCCCAGGCGTTCCTGGAGGCCATCCGTCAGATCAGCCGGGAGCTGCCCCGTGAGGACTGTATGTTCATCCACGTCTCCCTGGTGGTCTCCATCCCCGGCACCGGAGAGCTGAAGAGCAAGCCCACTCAGCACTCCTGCAAGGAGCTGCTCAGCGTGGGCATCCAGCCGGATGTGATCGTCTGCCGGGCGGACCAGCCTCTGACAGAGGACATCCGCCGGAAGATCGCCCTGTTCTGCAATATTCCCCCGGAGAACGCCATCTCCAATCTGACTGCCCCCATTCTGTATGAGGTGCCCCTCATGCTGGAGGAGGAGGGCCTGGCCAACGTAGTCTGCAAACGGCTGAATTTGGACGTGCCGGAGCCGGACCTCTCCGAGTGGCGGAACATGGTGGTTCGGGCAAAGGCCGCCACCAAGACAGTGGAAATCGCCCTGGTGGGCAAGTATGTGGCCCTCCACGACGCCTATCTGTCAGTGGTGGAGGCCCTGACCCACGGCGGCATTGAAAACGACGTGAAGGTAAAGGTGCGCTGGGTGAACTCCGAGGAGCTGGACGACGGCAACGCCGACGCGCTGCTGGCGGGGGCGGACGGCGTGCTGGTCCCCGGCGGCTTCGGCGACCGGGGCATCGAGGGGAAGATCTCCGCCATCCGCTGGGCCAGAGAGAACAACGTCCCCATGTTCGGCATCTGCCTGGGGATGCAGATGGCCGTGGTGGAGTTTGCCCGCCATGTGGCCGGTCTGGAGGGCGCCCATTCCAGCGAGCTGGACCCGGAGACCCCCCATCCCGTCATCGATCTGATGCCGGAGCAGCGGGACATCTCCGCCAAGGGAGGCACCATGCGCCTGGGGGCCTATCCCTGCCGGGTGACCACCACCGACAGCAGGACCTTCCAGGCCTATGGTGAGCCGGTGATCTACGAGCGCCACCGTCACCGCTACGAGTTCAACAATGCCTATCGGGACGTGCTCACGGAAAAGGGCCTGGTGCTGGCGGGCCTCTCCCCCAACAACCGCCTGGTGGAGATCGTGGAGCTGCCGAACCACCCCTGGTTCGTAGGCGTCCAGTTCCACCCCGAATTTAAGAGCCGCCCCAACCACGCCCACCCCCTCTTCCGGGAGTTCATCGGCGCAGCCAAACGGCTGAACGAGTCGAGAAAGTAAATACCGATGATATGAAGACAACAGACCATCCTCCGAAGCAATCGAGAGGGTGGTCTGTTTTACATTGTATTATTCCTGCTCGCTTAAAATCTCCCGAATCTTCCCGGAGATCAGCTCAAAAGCGGTGTCGTTCATGCCGCTGTTGATGACCACGTCCGCCAGGGCCTTGGTCGGCTCCACGTAGGCGTAGTGCATGGGCTTAACGGTGGTCAGGTACTGATCCATAATGTCCGTCATGGAGCGGCCCCGCTCGATCACGTCCCTGGTGATCCGGCGGAGGATGCGCTCGTCGGCGTCCGCCTCCACGAAGATTTTAATGTCCATCTGCTTCCGGAGCGCCTCGTCGCTGAGCACCAGGATGCCCTCCAGCAGAATGACCGGATGGGGCTTCACCGTGATGGTCTTTTTGGAGCGGGTGTGGCGGCTGTAGTCGTAGGTGGGACACTGGATCGTCTCCCCCCGTTTCAGCGCCTGGAGATGCTCTACCAGCAGAGAGGTCTCCAGAGCGTCCGGGTGGTCGTAGTTCTTCTTCTTCCGCTCCTCAAAGGGGATGTCGTCCTGGGCCTTGTAATAGTTGTCGTGATAGAGGATGGTCACCTCATCCGGGAAGGCGGCGTGGATACGGTTGGTAAAGGTGGACTTTCCGGAGCCGGTTCCCCCGGCGATACCAATGATGACTGGCGTCATGGCTGACCTCTCCTTTTTCTGTTTTAGATGGATGAGAGAAAAATTATTGCTCTTTGGGGGCGTTGAACTTCTGATAGACCTTCATCCCCACCAGATAGCAGACCAGAAAAACCACGATAACGACGGCCACGATCCCATACCGCTGATCCCCCAGGGCGCTACCGCTGAGGGCGGTGAGCAGGATGGCGGGGAACCGGCCCACAAAGCAGATGAAGATCCACGACCAGACGGAGATTTTGGTCAGGCCCACCAGATAGGTGATGACATCCTTGGGCGCGGCGGGGATGAGAAAGACGATAAAGAGGACGGACTGGACTCTCTGGTTGTTGTCGAGAAAATGGATCTTGCTGATCTCCTTCGGGTCGATGAACAGCTCTACGAACTGCATCCCGAATTTGCGCACCAGCAGAAACACCAGCACGCTGCCAATGGTCATGCTGATGTCGCAGATGATAGTGCCCGGCAGCACGCCAAAGACATACCCTGCGGCCAGCTCAAAGGGCCCGCCGGGAATGACGGCGAAGATGACCTGAACGATGTTCAGCAGACAGAACACCAGCACCCCCAGAGGGCCGGTTTCCTGGATGTAGGTCTTCAGGCTCTCCGGGTCGGAGACGAAGGAGAGAATCGGTTGCCAAAAGATGACAGCCAGCCCCACGAAAAAGGCGACCACGGCGGCGAGAATGAGAAAGCGGTATTTTTTCCTGTTCACAGGCAGGACCCCTTTCCAAATGAAAAGACGTTTTATCAGGGGGGAGCGACGATAACGCGCTCCCGTGCAGGGCGCCACGCAGAGGCATCGGCCTCTGAAATCATACCCTATTCATTATACCACAGAACAGCGGAAAACCCTACCGGTCAAAGGCTGAAATTTTCCTGAAATTTCAGCCTGAGGCAAAACAGACGCCCGGCCCTCCCACAGCTGGGAGAGACGGGCGGAGAAATCTATTGGAGATAGACCTTCAATCGGTCAATGTTGTCCCGCTCCTGCCGGATGGTCTGCCGGGCCAGATGGGCGGCGGGATTTTTGGCCTGCTGGGAGAGCTGCGCCTCGGTCTGGCTCTGGGCCGGGTCGTCCCGGCTGTCCCCATAGCTGTTGAGTACGCCGGTGAGGGTGAGAATGCCCATGTTGCTCCCTTCGATCATCAGCTTGGCCAGATACGAGGTCTCCCGGTTCATCAGGGTCTTTCCCTGGAGGGAGAGCCACAGCATGGCCTGCTGTTCTCCTGTCAGCTCCCTGGGGCACTGGCCCAGCCTGCCCAGCTCCTGCTCCGCCTGAGCGCCTGTGTCCTGATATTGCTGGCACTGGGTCTGGAGATCAGAGCGAAAACGGGCGTTTTTCACCTTGGGCAGCAGCAGCCGAATGGCCTCGGTCCCCATGGCGGAGCTCTGATAAACCTCCTGGAGCAGCGCACACTCGTTGGAAAATTCCATGGAATCGTCCTCCTGTCATTTTGCATGGGGCGAATCCGGATTTCGCCTCCCGGATAGTCTATCCGGCGGGCGTCATTTCATGCGGAGAGCGAATCCATTCAGGCCGTGGAAACATCTGGGTGAGATGTTCTGCCGCAGCGAAAAAAGGCGTGTCCCACAGCGGGACACACCTTTTTAATCGTTCCTACAAGGGGACTCAGCGAACGGACAAATCAGCCCAGCTCGGAGAAGTACTTGATGGTGCGGACCATCTGAGAGGTGTAGGAGTTCTCGTTGTCGTACCAGGAGACGACCTGCACCTGAGAGGTGCCGTTGTCCAGGTTGATGACCATGGTCTGAGTGGCATCGAACAGGCTGCCGTAACGCATGCCGACGATGTCGGAGGAGACGATCTCATCGGTGTTGTAGCCGAAGGACTCGGTGGCCTCAGACTTCATCTGAGCGTTGATCTCGTCCTTGGTGGGAGCGCCCTCGACGATGGCGGTCAGGATGGTAGTGGAGCCGGTGGGGGTGGGAACACGCTGAGCAGCGCCGATCAGCTTGCCGTTCAGCTCAGGAATGACCAGGCCGATGGCCTTGGCAGCGCCGGTGCTGTTGGGCACGATGTTGACAGCGGCGGCACGGGAGCGGCGCAGGTCGCCCTTGCGCTGGGGGCCGTCCAGAGTCATCTGATCGCCGGTGTAGGCGTGGATGGTGCACATAATGCCGGACTTAATCTTCCAGCCGTCGTTCAGAGCCTTCGCCATGGGAGCCAGGCAGTTGGTGGTGCAGGAAGCGGCGGAGATGATGGTGTCCTCAGGCTTCAGGGTGTTGTGGTTGACGTTGTAGACGATGGTGGGCAGATCGTTTCCGGCAGGAGCGGAGATGACGACCTTGCGGGCGCCGGCGTCGATGTGAGCCTGAGCCTTGGCCTTGCTGGTGTAGAAGCCGGTGCACTCCAGCACCACGTCAACACCCAGCTCACCCCAGGGCAGCTCGGCAGCGTTGGCCTTGGCATAGATGGTGATCTTCTTGCCATCGACCTCGATATAGTCCTCGCCAGCCTTGACGGTGTCGGCCAGAGCGTACTTGCCCTGAGTGGAATCGTACTTCAGCAGATGAGCCAGCATCTTGGGGGAGGTCAGATCGTTGATGGCCACGACCTCGTAACCCTCAGCGCCAAACATCTGACGGAACGCCAGACGGCCGATGCGGCCAAAACCGTTGATTGCAACTTTGACTGCCATTGTAAATTACCTCCTAAACAGGTTTCAAATGGTTTTACCTCATCTATTCTAATCCATCGTTCCGGATTTTACAAGGGGAATTGCGATATTTTTCACAAAAAAAACTCTTTTGGAAATGCGGGAAAGAGAAAGGAAGGGGGAAAAGCGGAAACAAAACGGCAGACGCAGGCGGCTGGATTCTCCCGAAAGAGGCATTTGGACCCGGAGAAAGCCTGTGCGGGCCGTTCGCCCCGCCTCTTGCCAGCGGCGGAAACAGGGGGTATAATAGAACACAGCATGGACGTTGTTATGGTATTCAGGGAAAGGAGGCGCTTCATGTCCGGTCTGCGGGTACTGGTCTGCTGTCCCAATGGGGCGGGGGTCAGTCTGATGATGGAATCGGTGCTGCGGAAGGTGGCCGACCGATCCGGGCTGGAGCTGGCTCAGCTCTGCCACAGCTCTATCCAGCAGGGGGAAAAGACGGCAGGAGAGTACGATCTGGTCCTCTGCCCGGCGGAGTTGGCGCCCCGCCTGAAGGATTGGGAGAGCCGGGTGGACATCATCGGCCTGAAAAATCCCCTCTCCCGCCGGGAGATGCAGGAACGGTTGACCGCCTATTGTCAATCGAAAGCGCAGGAGCGTGACCGGCAATAAAACCGGTCACGCTCCTTTTGACGTTGTGTATGGTGAAAGTTACGCCCCGCTCCGAAAGCGCAACAGGCGGCGGCCCATGGGGGGAACGGACGCCGTCAGCCGACCGTTTTCGGCGGTAATCATCTCTCCGCTGTCCAGGTCCTCGGCGGAGGGGAAGTCCCAGGGGACGGAAATTTCGGTTTCCACATCCCCGGCGTTGACCGCCAGGGCGATCGCCTCGTCCTCCAGCGTCCGGGCGAAGGACAGCGCCTGACCGGGGCAGTCGCCCCAGACGATCCCGCCGGAGCGAAGACACTCATTCTGCTTTCGCAGACTGCCCAGCTCCCGATAGTAGGCCAGGATCTCCTCATTCTCGTTGCCCCAGGGATAGGGACGGCGGTTGAAGGGGTCCTCGAAGCCGGTCATGCCCGCCTCGTCACCGTAGTAGACGGTGGGGGCGCCGGGAAAGGCGAACAGCACCGACAGCCCCAGCCGCAGCCGCTGCCAGCCCCGCGCCCGCTCCTGTCCGGTCATGACATAGCTGGAACGGGTCTCCTTGCTCCACTCGTACCGCTGGGAGCCGGTGCCCAGATAGGTCAAAATACGAAGGGTGTCGTGGGTGCCCAGGGCGTTCATGGCAGAGTAGAAAGCGAAGGGCGGGTAGTTCTCCCGAAGAGCTTCCATCCGCTCCCGGAAGTCGGCCCCGTTGCCTCCCAGGAGGAAGTCGATCAAAGCGGAGCGGAAGGGGTAGTTCATCAGTCCGTCCAGATGGTTGCCCAGCAGGTGCTTCCGCCGGACGCCGTAGGCCACCTTGTTGGAGCCGTCCTCCCAGACCTCTCCGATGACCACCGCCTCCGGATTCTCCTCCCGGACGGCCTGGTGCAGACCGCGGATAAAGTCGTCGGGCAGCTCGTCGGCCACATCCAGCCGCCAGCCGTCCGCCCCCGCCCGGAGCCATTTGCGCACCACCGAATCCTCCCCGCCGAAGATGAACTCCCGGTAGGAGGAGCAGTGCTCGTTGACAGCGGGGAGAGAATAGATGCCCCACCAGGATTCGTATTCATTGGGCCAGTTGGTGAAGCAGAACCAGTCGTAATAGGGGGACTCCCGGCTCTGTTTCGCCCCGGTGTCGGGGTAGTAGCCGTCCCCGTTGAAGTAACGGCTGACATAGCCGGTGTGATTGAACACGCCGTCCAGGATGACCCGGATGCCCCGCTCATGGGCCGCCTTGCAGAGGGCCTGAAAATCCTCGTTGGTGCCCAGCATGGGGTCCACCCGGTCGTAGTCCGCCGTGCCGTAGCGGTGGTTCTCCGCCGCCTCGAAGATGGGGCAGAAATAGATGGTCTCCACGCCCAGGGAGGCGATATAGTCCAGCTTCTCCTGGATTCCCTTCAAATCGCCGCCGAAAAAGTCCCGGTTGCGCACCTCGCCCCGCTCGTTGGGACGCCACTCCGGCTCACTGTTCCAGTCCCCGTGAACGGTGCGTCCTCCCACCATGCCCATAGGGCTGGGCACCCGGCTCCGGTGGAACCGGTCCGGGAAAATCTGGTAGCACATTCCCTTGCCAAACCAGTCGGGCACCCGGTCAGTGGGGTCATAGACGGTGAGCTGATAGGGGCCAAGCTCCTGGTACTGGCCGTTGAGCCCTGTCAGCTGAAAGGAATACCAGATCAGGCCCAGATAATCCCCAACCGGCAGGCGGCCGGAAAATACGTCGATGCCCCGGTTGGTGTCTGTCCAGATCATGGGATATTCCCGGACCCGGTCGTTGTCCGCCTCAAATCGGGCGATCAGCTTGCCACGGGAGAACCCCTCCCGGCGCAGCGGGCGGAGCTTCAGCTCCACCACCGTCCCCGGTGTCACCGCCCCATAGGGATATTTATACTCCTCGCTCCGGGAGTTATAGGTCTGGTTGTCATACATGGCACTCATCCCTTTTGGTCTGTTGTCATTGCAATAGGGCACCTGCACCATCCGGCGCAGATGCCCTATCAGTATATCACAGAATTCCCGGTATGAAAAGGAAAAATTTGGGCGGGCGGATGTGGACGAAATCCGCCCTGAACGCTCCGGACGGGGAAAACGTCCCCACCCGTTTAATGAGCAAAATAATACTCCATAATCGCCGCTGCAATCACCGAGGTAGCCGCACCCGATCCGCCCTTTTCCACCGCTACGCAGACGGCGATTTCCGGGTCGTCGTAGGGGGCGAAGCAGACGAACAGGCCGTTGGCATTCTCCTGTCCGGAGACCTGGGCGGAGCCGGTCTTGGCGCCCACCTGAACGCCCTGCTCTGTGAGAGAGGCAAAGGCCTCCTGCACCGTGGCGGTGCTCTCCACCACCTCTGCCATCCCCTCCAGGATGGCAGCCCGGTCGCCGTCGGCCAGCTCCACCGTGCTGACCACCTCCGGCTCATATTCTGCAATCACCTCGCCGTCCTTGGCCGTCGTGACGCTTTTCAGCAGATGGACGGAATAGCGGTTTCCCCCGTTGACCAGGGTGGCGATATAATTGCAGATTTGAAGGGGGGTGAACTGGTTGTCGCTCTGGCCGATGGCGGCAGAGAGGGTGTTGCCCGGATACCAGACCGTCCCCACCTGGTCGCTGTACTCCGGCCCTGCGTTGACGCCGGTGGACTCGCTCAGCTCGATGCCGGTGGACACCCCCAGGCCGTAGCTCTGGGCGTACTCCGTCAAGGTGTCGATGCCCACCTGACTGCCCACGGTATAGAAGAAGATGTTGCAGGAGTCCCGAAGCGCCTCTGTCACCGTCTCCAAACCGTGGGTCATGCCGTATTGCCGATAGTACCAGCAGCGGAAGGTGGTACCGTAGTAGTCCATATAGCCGGTGCAGCGAATGGTGGAGTCGGCGGTGATGACCCCGGTATTCAGCCCGGCGGTGGCGGTGACCATTTTATAGGTGGAGCCGGGGGCATAGGTGCCCTGAAGGGCCCGGTTGAACAGGGGATTCAGCTCGTCCGAGGCCAGCTCGCTGTACAGCGTCCGGTACTGGGAGATGTCATAGGTGGGCCAGGAGGCCGCCGCCAGAACGCTGCCGTCGGAGACGTCGATGACCACGGCGGCGCTGCCGCCCTCACCGCCGTTGATCTCCTCGGTATATTCCTCCAGAGCCAGTTCCACTGCCTCCTGAAGACCGATATCCAGGGTCAGCGCCACCGTATTGCCCGCCACCGGCTCCTCCACATAGCTCTCGCTGAGCAGATTCCCGTCCAGACTGGTCACCCGCTGCACCGTGCCGGAGGTGCCCCGGAGATAGGACTCAAAGGCGTACTCCACCCCGGAGATGCCCACGGTGGCGTCCATGGAGTAGCCCTGGGCCTGATAATTCTCCCCCTCGTCCCAGTCCTCGGCGGAGATCAGCCCCACCTGGCCCAGAAGATGGGCGGCGTAGGCGGTTTGATAGACCCGCTGAGTGGTGGATTTGATCTCCACCCCGGACAGGCCCTCCTCCTTGACAGTGGCGATAAAGGCGATGTCCACGTCCTCGGCCAGATACCAGGTGGTCCACAGGATCTCCTTTTCCCGGAGGTAGCAGGCGTACAGCACGTCCAATATCTCCAGGTCGCCCTCGTCCTCCAGACCGAAGGTGGAGAGCATGGCCTGGGCCGTCTTTTCCGGAGCGGAGGCGTCGGTGGGCCAGCCCATCTCCTGACAGAGCTGGGCAAGCCGGGTGTCGGAGACGTTCCCCTCCTCATCCTCGGTAACGAAGGGGGAATCAGAGGTGAACTGCCAGCCCTCCCCGTCCCAGGTCAGGGGCAAGCCGCCGTCGTTGGTCTCCAGCTCCAGTTCCTGGCACAGCTCCAGCAGCCGCCGGACGATATCGGCCTGCGCGCTGTAATCTCCCATGGCCCCCACGTCCAGGGCCACGTTGTAAATTGTCTCATTGTTCACCAGGACCTGGCCGTTCCGGTCGGTGATAATGCCGCGAGCGGCCTCCACCGTCTCCTCGGTGGTGATGGTGTTGGCGGCGGAGGACTCGTCGATATTGATGCCGTTCACGATCTGATCGTTGTAGAGCAGCGCCAGGAACCACACCAGAAAGGCCAGCAGCACCGCAGCCAGGATCAGGCTGCGAAAGCGAAAGGTATTCTGTCTCATAGGCCGTTAAAACTCCAGCTCTGACCGGAACCGGTCATGGAGCAAGCGAAAAACCAGATAGATCACCGGAGCAAAGAGCAGAGAATATCCCCCCTCCGCCCCGGCCAGGGCCAGCACCGCACTGAGGTCGTCCCCCAGA
>JAJBTD010000055.1 GCA_020861055.1 Clostridiales bacterium
GGTAAAGTTGAAAGCTAACGGTGGGAATCGAACCCACAACCTTCTCATTACGAGTGAGATGCTCTGCCATTGAGCCACGTTAGCGTTTACAGCTATGATACTTTAGCATAATTTTTGAAATTCGTCAATCCTGAAATAGGAAATTCCACAGGAGAAAATGGGGGGAGAGGTGCAGCAGAGCGCTGCCCTCGTGCGTATAAACAGTAGAGGCAAAACCGACACGGAGAAAGGAGTGTCCCCCATGAAGAAAAGATTTTCCCTCCTGCTGGCGTTGGCCCTGGCCCTGAGTCTGACCGCCTGCGGAAACGACCCTGCATCAGATATCCTGTGGGAGGCGGACGACGGAGGCGGTACTGAGGCTGCGAAGGACGAAGCCAATACGACAGAGGAGGACAACACGGAAGCGGATGAGACGGCTGCCAGACTGCTGGATACGGCCAGTACCTACACCAGCGCTTTGATTCTCTACTATTATGACGGAGAGGCGGTCATCTCCCGGACGTGCTACAGCGCTGCCACGGAGAATGACCTGCTGGAGATGCTCAACGTCTCAGTCACTCCGGTGGAGGACGCAGACCTCTCGGAGTGGGAGGCTCCCTGTTACGGTCTGTGGATCTGCGACGGAGAGGGCTATAACCTGACCCTGGCCTATTACGACGGCCTGTGGCTGGACCGGGACGGCAGCGTCTGGGCGGGGGAGGCGGACTTCGCCGCCTGCTGGGACGAATTGGAGGGGGAGGATGAGGACAACACCCTCTCTGTTCTGAACTTCCCCAACGCCGGGTATCTGGCCCCGGCGAACAGCCTGTTCCTGGCGGCCTCGACCGTGGCGGATGAGAACGGCATCTCCACCATGCCCCTGGAGATGACCATGACCGTCCAGGATATCACCGACGGCGTCGTCACCGTTCTCATCGACAACCAGAGCGGCTATGAGATGGAGTACGGAGAATACTTTGCGCTGGAAATGGAGCGGGAGGGGGAGTGGTATGTCCTGCCCCCCAAGGATGCGCTGGATTTTATCGGCATTGCCTATATCCTCCCGGACATGGAGCAGGCGGAGGCGACCTGCGACCTGACGGCCTATGGCGAGCTGGAGGCGGGCCACTACCGCATCGTCAAGGACGATATGACCGCGGAATTCTGGTTGGACGGGGAAGGCGGCTGGTCCGCCACGGAGAGCGGCAGCGACGTAGCGGCTTCGGATGTGACCATGAAGGTGGAGGAGATCGCCGACGGCGTGGCCACCGTTCTGCTGGACAACCAGGGGAACGAGAGCTATGTACACGGCGACGACTTCTCTCTGGAGTGGGAGCAGGACGGAGCATGGTATGTGCTGCCGCCTCAGAGGGAGGTGGCGTACTGCGAAATCTACGAACTCCCGGCGCAGAGCCAGGAGACGCTCGCCTGCAACCTGACGATTTACGGCGACCTGGAAGAAGGCCACTACCGCATCGTCCTGGACGAGCTGACGGCGGAGTTCTGGCTGGATGAGGAGGGAGCGCTGTCCGCGGCATCCACCGGCAGTTCCGATCAGGCCGACAACTGAGGGCAGACCATATCACAAGGGCAGGAAATGCGGCTTCTGGTTTCAAAATGAAAACAGTATGCTATAAAGAGGAAAAGAGAGAAACCAGCAAGTCGGGAAAAATCGCCGGATATCCCAGACGGGGAAATTTCCACCATCCCGCTCTTTACAGCCGCCGGAAGTTTCAGTATAATGTACCGTGAATTGGAATGAAAGCGAGAGGAATCGTATGGCGTCCATCAAGTTTGATGAATACAAGGTAAAATTGAACAATTTACAGCCTGTGCTGGAAAAGCTGGGAAAGAGCTTGAACCTGGAATCTGCCGAGCAGGAGCTGGAGATGCTCCAGGCCCAAGCCTCCTCCGACGGCTTTTGGGACGATATGGCCAAGGCCCAAAAGGTCAGCACTCGGATCAAAATCCTTCAGGACAAGCTGGAGGCCCAGCGCCGCCGTCAGTCCCAGCTGGAGGACCTGCTGGTCCTCTGTGAGATGGGCCAGGAGGAGGATGACGACTCGATGGTGGAAGAACTGGAGGAGGGCTTTGCTCAGCTGGAGCAAAACCTGGAGTCTGCCCGGATGCAGACGCTGTTCACCGGTGAGTATGACAGCTCCAACGCTATCATCACCTTCCACGCCGGGGCCGGCGGCACCGAGGCCCAGGACTGGGCGCAGATGCTTTTCCGGATGTACGTCCGCTGGGGAGAGCGCCACGGCTTCACCGTCAAGACCATGGACTACCAGGACGGCGACGAGGCGGGCATCAAATCCGCCTGCCTCTCCATCGAGGGGGAGAACGCCTACGGCTATCTCCGCTCGGAGCACGGCGTCCACCGGCTGGTGCGGGTGTCTCCCTTTGACGCCAACGCCCGGCGGCAGACCTCCTTTGCCGCGATTGAGGTCATGCCGGAGCTGGACGACGATATGGACGTAGAGATTCGCCAGGAGGACATTGAGATGCAGGTGTTCCGCTCCTCCGGGGCCGGCGGGCAGCACATCAACAAGACCTCCTCCGCCGTCCGTCTGACCCACAAGCCTACCGGGGTGGTGGTCTCCTGCCAGACCGAGCGGAGCCAGCTCCAGAACCGGGAAAACTGTATGCGGATGCTCCGGGCTAAGCTGGTGGAGATGAAGATGCAGCAGCACGCAGAAAAGGTTTCTGACCTGAAGGGCGTGCAGATGAAGATCGAATGGGGCAGTCAGATTCGCTCCTACGTCTTTATGCCCTATACGCTGGTCAAGGATACCCGTACCGCCTACGAGACCAGTAATGTCAACGCCGTCATGGACGGCGACCTGGACGGCTTCATCAACGCCTATCTGACCTGCGAGGCTACCGGCGAGTGGGCCACTAAATAAAAGAAGCTTAATTGCAGACAGGGGATGCCGTGAGGTGCGACATCTCCTCTTTTTGGAGGAAAAGAAGCAAAGATGGAAAGAAGTGTGCTTGCCTGACAGCGGGTATTTCTCCCAGAAAACGCTGCGCAGCTCACGGCGGCCAATGCATAGACTACGCCAAGACGGGGAAATACACCGGCAAGGGCATCTTCGCCATCGTGGAGGAGGCCAGCGGGCAAGGCTCGTCCGATGGCTGGGGACTGCTGAAAGCGTACCAGGAAGGAAGGGACGGATGGGTCTCCCTGAGGTACTGCACGAAGATCGTTTGAGAACTTTTTGGGGCAATTCATTTTTGGCTCATTTTTGAGGGTGTCCAAAAAACTCAAGCGGGTTTGGGGTGCGTTCAAGTGATAAGCTATCAATAAGCTATCACCAAAAACAAAACGCCTTGAAAAGTTAGAAAAATCCCCCGAAACCAGACGGTTTTGGGGGATTTTCTATCCGAGTGACTGGAGTCGAACCAGCGGCCTCTTGAACCCCATTCAAGCGCGATACCAAACTTCGCCACACCCGGATACGGGGGGTTCCTCAAGCGGCTTGTATATACTATCACGATTTTCCGGAAAATGCAAGAGCTGATTTTCTTTTTTCAGCGAAAATTTTGTAGGTGTTACAATGATGCTTAACAGATAAGAGAAAAAAAGAGTAGCGA
>JAJBTD010000003.1 GCA_020861055.1 Clostridiales bacterium
CCCCTCCCCCTGGACGGAGTGCAGATGACCGCCCTGGCCCGCCTGGGACAGGACGGGCACCTGATGGTCTCCGGCGGACGAGGCTCCGGTCGGACGCAGCTGCTGGCAGGTCTGCTGGCCAACGCCATCGGGGGCCGTCAGCGGGTCCTGGCAGTCGCGCGGGAGGAGCGGGATCGCATGGACCTGCTCCACCGGATGGAGCGTCTGGGCCTGGGGCAGCTCTGCCTCCACATCCCCCAGTCCGGCGACCGGAAAAAGGCGGTGCTGCGGCAGTACAATCTGGCCCTCCAGCGCAGGCCCCAGGCCACCGGAGAGGACTTTTTCTCCCTCTCCCAGCAGACGCTTCAGGTGAGCCACCGGCTGGACCGGTATGTGGCCACCCTTCACACCCCCAGCCGCTGCGGACTGTCCCCCTATCAGCTCATCTGCCGCTATCTGGAGGAGCGGGAGACGGAGGGGGCGCTCCCCCTGTCCTCCCCCATGCTCAACCGCCTGGACGCCGACGGCCTTCAGAACCGGCTGGACTGCGCCAGAGATCTGGCTCAGGCCGCCTGCTCCCTGGAGACGGCTCCCACCGAACATCCTCTCGCCCTGGTCTGGGGCTGTGAGTACCGTCCGGAGCTGAGGTCGGAGATTCCCGCCGGGACAGAGGCGTTGTTTTCCGCCCTGGATGCGCTGGAGACCGCCGGAGCGGATTGGTGTGACCGCACGGGCATGAGCGCTCCCGGCTCCCGTGAGGACTGGAGACACCTGACGGATACCGCCGGACTTCTCCTGGAGTGGCAGAGCTATCCCGCCGGATGGAGCCGCTCCACCAAGATTCCTATGCTCTCCGACGCCGTCCAGGAGCTTCGGGAGCGCACAGAGCGTCTCCACTCTCTCCAGGAGCAGGTGCTGGTCCATTGGGACGAGAGCGTATTTGATATGGACGCCGTCAGTCTGGAGCGGCAGTGGAGCTTCCTCCAGGCGGAGTGGACGCTGCCCAGAGAGCCGGAGCGGGAGAGCGCCCTTCGCCGCCTGCTCACCCAGGCGGAGGGGCTGCTCAACGGACTGGAGCAGGTGGGCCGTCAGTGGTCAAAGGCGCTCCAGGTGCCCGCCCCCACTACCAGGGACAGCTGGGAGCGGTATAACGAGATCGCCGCCGAGCTGGCACGCTGGAAGGAGATCCCCGGCGAGTGGGGCTCCTGTCCCAACCTGCAGGGGCTGCTCTGGGACGTGGGCGAGCTGATCCGGCACGGCAAACAGGCCAAGGAGAGCAAGGACGTCCTTCTCCGTGACTGGAACGAGGACTTTCTCCAGATGGACGGCCGTTCCCTCCTGGCCCGCTGGGAAAAGGAGGGCGGCGCCTGGGGCATCGCCTGGCTGCGGAACCGCACGTCCCTCCACGCCCAGCTGGAGAGTTGCTGCAAGGGCAAGCTCACCCCGGACAGCATCGAGAGTGGCATCCGCTGGCTCATCGACTTCCAGGACGAGCTGGACCAGTGCGACACCATCTACCACCGCTGGGAGCGGGAGCTGAAAAGCGTCTATAAGCGGGAGGAGACGGTCTGGGTCTGGCTGGAGACTGCCCGTCGGGTGGCGGAGGAGAGCCATGCCTGGCTCACCGAGCTCACCGGCAGCGAGGATTTCCTGCGGAAATACGGCAGCTCCGACGAGGCGGTGGCCGCCGCCGAAGCACTCCAGACCCAGTGGGAGCAGGCCAGAGAAGTGCTAGGCCGTCTGGACGTGATGATCGGCCGCACCGGTCAGCCGGACAGCCGGGACTGGCTGGCGGAGCGGCGGAGCGACTGCCGCCGTCTGCGCAACCTGCTGACCATTCGCAAGCAGCTGGAGGCCCAGGCCAGAGAGCCGGTGGCCCTGGGAGATCTCTCCCAGGCCCTACGGCTGATGGCCTCCTGCCAGCGGGAGACGGAGGCCATCGACGCTCTGCTGGAGCGCTGGGCCGATGAGCTGGGCGACCTGTACGACGGCCCGGATACCGACTGGGACAGCCTCTGCTCCGACAGCGTCCGGGCAGTGAGGTCGGACGAGCTGCTGGGCGAGATGACCGGCGATCTGACCCTTCGGGCCACTCTGTCTGCCGACCCCGCCGCTCTGGACTGTGCCAGGAAGGTGATAGACGCCTTCCGGGACGCATCCGACCAGGCAGACCGGCTGGAGCATCTCGCCGCCGCCCATCTCTCCGGAGACGGCTCCGACTGGGTAGACCAGCTTCGGACGAACTGTCAGACGCTGCTGGACCATCTGGACGAGCTGGAGGGCTGGATGAACTGGCGCTTCCAATGCCGCCGGGGAGAGAGCCTGGGACTGCAATCCTTTGTCAACTACTTTGACCACCCCATTTCCCCGGAGGAGGACGCCGCCGCCCTGTTCCGCAAGAGCCTGTACCGGGCGCTGCTCCAGCAGGAGCTGGACTGGGTGCCGGAGCTGAAACAATTCTCCGCCCGCCAGTTTGGAGAGCTGCTGCGGACCTACGCCCAGCTGGACGAAGAGCTGTCCTGCCAGACCAGGGAGGCGCTGTTCTCCCTGGCCGCCGCCCGGACGCCCGATCTCTACCGGGAGGAGGGGCTCCAGGAGGAGCTGGAGCTGCTCCGCTGGGCCAACCGCACCGGGGCGAAGGACATCTCTCTGGACGGGCTGCTCCGGGGTCTGCCCCGGCTGACCCGTCGGCTGTTCCCCTGTGTGCTGGCCAGCCCCGCCGACGCTCTGCGCTGCTTCTCCCCCGCCGACGGCGGCCCCGCCTTTGACTATGTGGCGGTGGACGGGGCGGATCGCCTCGCCCTCGCCCCCGGCGTCAGCGTGGTGGGCCTGGGCCGGACCTCCCTGCTCCTGGGAGGGGACGCGCCGTCGGAGGACACTCTTTGGAATGCCTGTCAGACGGCAGGCGTGCCGGAGCTTCGGCTGGAGCGGTGCTACCTGCTCCGGCAGGAGAGCCTGCAATGGCCGGATCGCCGCTTCTACGGGCGACAGGGGCCGCCCTCTCCCCGTCCCCTGGATTTCCGGATCCGATACAAGACGGTGGTGGGCCAGATGGAGGGCAACGCCAACCCAGCTGAGGCCGCCGCCGTGGCGGACCAGACGGCGCAGCTCGTCCGGGACGGCCGGACCGATCTCGCCGTCGTCACCCTGACGGCGGAGCAGGCCCGGACGATCCGCCGCCTGCTGGCCCAGGCCGCCGAGGAGACGCCGAACCTTGCCGAACAGCTGATCGCTCTCCCGGTGGCTCCGGCGGACGAGATCAGCAGCGAGGGGCGGGAGATCGTCCTCTTCTCCCTGACCCTGGCCGGAGACGAATACGGCAGTCTCTCCCCCGCCCGCTCTGCGCTGGGGAAACGGCCCGCCGCGGCGTCCTTCTCCGATGCCTTTGCCGCCGCCCGAAACGAGGTCTGGATCTTCTCCTCTCTGGACCATGCGGACTGGCCCCGGCTGGAGGACGACAGCCTGACCGAACTGCTGGACTATGCCTGCCGCCAGTCCCTCCACCCGGAGGTACACCCCCTCCCCTATCGAGACCGCATCCAGGAGGAGCTGTGCGCTGCCCTGACCGAAAAGGGCTGGCC
>JAJBTD010000108.1 GCA_020861055.1 Clostridiales bacterium
CGGCAGGCTTTAACCGGACGGGGTAATACAGCTCCGAAGGGGCCTGGAGCCAGCCTCGGCGCACATAGTCTCGGATGCTCTCCACATAGGCGGGCAGGCTGCTGTAGTCAAACACCGGAGCGAAGGCGTTCCAATACCCCAGCTCACTGCATCGCACGGATGCCAGGCCCTGAAAGACGTCTCCGTCAAACCGTTCTTTTTCCACATAGGAACTGTCCAGCAGCGGGCTGGCAGCGGTGATGGCCGTCAAAATCCACCCGTAGGCCGTGACCCGCTTCGCCAGAGTCAGGTAGATGTTGTTCTTGTAGTCGATGTAGCTGGACTGTCCGCTGCGCTGAAAGTCCAGGCGAAGCAGCTCCTCATGGAAGGAGTAATTGACGTGGATGCCGGAAAGGGTCATCTTATACCGGCCATACCGCTTGGAGAGGTAGTTCCGATAGACGGTCTTTTCCGATTGCGGCCCTGCAAACCGGGCCACCGGGATGTCCTGCTCGTTGCGGATATAGGGTGGGTTGGAGAAGGGCCACAGATATTCTCTGGGTGTCAGCTTTGCCAGTGTCCGCTGGATCGTCCGGGTATGCCGCTCCAGCTCCGCCACAGCAGCGTGGGGGCTGGGCTGGACAGAGGTGTTGATCTCCGTCTGGTTCTCACAGAAATCCCGGACGATATTGGGGTCATCCGGGAAAGGGTGAGGCGTGTGGGCCAGAAAGCCCGCTTCGTCTATCCGTAAGCTCTCTTTTTCCAGGCCGAAGCTGCCGGAGAGCAGCAGCTTTTCCAATGCCGGGGAATCAATTTGCAACATGAGAATCCCTCCTTATGCTCCTCGAACAGCTTGCTTCAGCCGCTCTAGGGCCTGCTCCAGCGTGGCCCGGGGACAGGCCACGTTGATTCGCTGGAATCCTTCTCCCGCCGGGCCGAAGATAGCCCCGCTGTCCAGCCAGAGCTTTGCTTTATGAACAATCAGCCGTTCCAGTTCCGGGCCAGTCAACCCCAACTCACGAAAATCCAGCCACACCAGGTAGGTGCCCTCCGGCTCTATCATGCGTATCTCCGGCAGCTCCCGGCTCAGATATGCTTTCAACCAGGCGATATTTTGCTCCAGATAGGCCAAGACCCCGTTGTACCAGGTTTCCCCATACAGGTAGGCTGCTTCTCCGGCGGTCAGGCCCATGACGTTGAGTTGGCTGTAACCGGAGGCGGCGATTTGCCTACGGAACCTTTTTCGCAAGGCGGGGGCGGGAATAAACAGGTTGGACACCTGCAACCCGGCCAGATTGAAGGTTTTGGCCGGGGAGGTGCAGGTGATGGAAATTTCCTCAAACTCTGGTTTCAGGTTGGCGAACACCAGATGCCGATTCTCCCCAAAGACAAAATCCTGATGAATCTCGTCGCTGACTACCAGCACCCCGTACTTTCGGCATAGCTCCCCCATATGCAGCAACTCTTCCCGCCGCCACACCCGCCCCACCGGGTTATGGGGACTGCACAGGAGGAACAGCTTTACCCGGTTTTCCACAATTTTGCGCTCAAAATCAGCGAAGTTGATGTGATAGCGGCCATCTGAACCCAGCACCAGATCGCTGCTGACCACCCGCCGGCCATTGTCTGCAATGACCTCCGTGAAGGGGTAGTACACCGGCTGTTGGATGAGGACGCTGTCCCCCTCCTCCGTGAACGCTTTCACCGCCATGGCCAGGCCAAAGACCACCCCCGGCGTTTTCACCAGCCAGCTTTGCTTCACCAGCCAGCCGTGCTTGCGTTCCATCCATCCGGCCACCGCCTCAAAGTAGCAGTCATCGGTTTCCGTATAACCGAAAATGCCGTGGGCCACGCGCTCTTGAAGGGCGTCCAGCACATAGCTGGAGGTGGGAAAGTCCATATCCGCTACCCACAGGGGCAGTACATCCTCCGGCTTGCCCCGGCGCACCGCAAAGTCGTATTTCAGGCAATCCGTGTTGCGCCGGTCAACGACCCGGTCAAAGTCCAAATTCCTTTCTCCCATGACGCAGCTCCTTCTGTCAGGGCGATGCTTCAAAGGAATCCATCGCCTGCTTCAAATCTTGGATCAAGTCCTCTTTCGTCTCAATGCCCACCGACAGGCGCAGCACCCGGTCAGTGATGCCGTTTTTCTGCTGGATGTCTACCGGCACGTCGGCGTGGGTCTGGGTGGTGGGATAGGTCAGCAGCGTTTCCACACCGCCCAGACTTTCCGCGAAGGGAATCAGCTTTGTATTCTTTAGAAGGTGGAGGGCCAGCTCCCGGCTTTCCACTTCGAACGTAATCATGCTGCCGAAGCCGCTGGCCTGCCGCCGACAGATTTCATAGGCTTGTGTACCGGGGATGCCAGGATAATAGACCTTTCGCACCCGGCGTTCTCCCAATAAAAACCGGGCGATGGACTGGGCGTTTTCCTGCGCCCGCTCCATGCGGATGGGAAGGGTCTTGATACCCCGGAGAATTAGCCAGCTGTCAAAGGGGGCCAGCCCGGAGCCGACTGTCTTACTGATAAAACGGAGCTGTTCGGACAATTCCGGCGAACCTGTCACCAGAAAGCCCGCCAGCGTATCGTTGTGTCCGCCTAGGAATTTTGTCCCGCTGTGAAGCACGATGTTTGCTCCCAGGGTCAGCGGCTTCTGGAAATAGGGAGACAGGAAGGTGTTGTCCACGATGAGCAGCAAACCGTGGCGTTTTGCTGTCTCCGCCATCCTGCGGATGTCTATTACATGCATCATGGGGTTGGTGGGCGTTTCAATCAAAATGGCTCTGGTGTTATCCAGAATGTAAGATTCAACGTCCTCTTTGGTACAGTCGATGTGGCTGAACGAAATGCCGTTCTTTTGGCTGATGGAACGGAACAGGCGGATGCTCCCGCCGTACAGGTCGGCGTCGGTGATGATGTGGTCGCCCGGACGGAACAACTCCATCAGCGCAGTCATGGCCGCCATGCCGCTGGAAAAGGCCAGGGCGTCCACGCCGCCCTCCAGAGAGGCCACCACCTGCTCCAGCTGTTGCCGGGTGGGGTTTTGCAGGCGGCTGTAATCATAGCCGGTGCTTTGTCCCACCGCCGGGTGGGCAAAGGTGGCAGTTTGATAAATAGGGAAGCTGATGGAGCCGGCTCGGTCTCCCTCAAATTTCGCACTGTCCCCGTAAATACATTTTGTCTCGATGCCCCGCCCCATTTTTGATGTTCCTCCCGTTATGCCCACTAACATGGTAACATAGTAGGTATATCTTAACGCAGATGGCTCGGTATGTCAACGGTCAAGGAGCTAATCAGGCAATCTATGGCTTCACCGCATACGATCAAGAGGAACCCTACATCAGAAATCCTTCATCCTGCAGCTTTTATGATTGACACAAATTTTTTAGAATTACCCACTAAACCTATTGACATAGTAGGTAAATGGTGATAGTATAACCACATCGGATTTGAACCCGATGCAGATATGAATTGGAAAGGAGGCGAAAGTGATGACCAAGTTTTATCCTCAGAATGTGAATTTCATCATGTGTTGTCGAATGCTAAACTCCCGGGCATATAATATGGCTGGGGTGCA
>JAJBTD010000218.1 GCA_020861055.1 Clostridiales bacterium
GCCCAGGCCCACCACGCCGGCGGCCCGGCCCTTTTCAACGATCTCCTCACGGGACAGCCGGGTGCAGTCGCAGGGCTCCCCCACGCCGGGGGCCAGGGTGTACTGCCCGTCATTGTCGATGACGATGCACTGGGCCATGACCCCGGCGGAGGTCATCCGCGGCTCGATGACCTTGACCTTGCCGGAGCCGGAGGTGATGATGTTGGCGGAGATGAATCCGTCCGCTTTGGCGATGATCTGCCCGGCCAGGACAGCGTCGCCCTTTTTTACCACGGGGATGGCGGGCTTGCCGATGTGCTGGCTCAGGGGGAATACCAGCTCCCCCTGAGCCTGATGAAAGACGATGGGCGCGTTAGCGCTCAGGTCCTTGTAATCCTTCAGATGCACGCCGCCCCGGAATGTCAGCTTTGGCATAAACGCTCCTACCTCCCTTTCCTGATCGTTCTCTGTGCCGGTGAGCGAGGCCCTTACAGAGCGGCGACGATCTTCGCCGCCCGGCGGCCAAAGGTCATGGTGCGACCGCAGGCCAGGCCGGTGAACAGGTTGGGGTAGGTGTCGCCGAAGAAGCCGCCGGAGCAGTCGCCGGTGGCGTACAGGCCCTCGATGGGGGTGCCGTCCTCCTGGATGACCTGCATATCCGTGTTGATCTGGCAGCCGCTGAGGGTGGTCAGGTGCCAGGCGGCGGTGCGGATGCCGTAGAAGGGGGCGGTGTCCACGGGGGTCATGCGGTGGGTCTCCTTGCCGTAGTCGGTGTCCTCACCGGCGGCGCACATCTCGTTGTAGTGCTCCACGGTGGCCAGGAAGGTGTCGGTGGGGATGTTCAGCTTCTCCGCCAGTTCCTCCAGGGTGTCCGCCTTCTGGAGATAGCCGTCCTCGATCAGCGCCTCGTTGGACTCCCAGCAGGACTCAAAGGTACGGTTGGACAGCGCGCCGTTGGGGAAAGCGAACAGGCGGCAGCAGCCCACCTCGTCGAACTGCTCGGCGTACTGCTCGCAGTTGGCGTCGAAGATGTCGCAGTAGGTGTGGTTGGGCTGCATCCACATGGAGTGGAGCATGAACTCATAGGGGCCGGACTCGTTGCAGAACCGCTCGCCGTTCAGGTTGACCTTTAGGAAGGGCTGCTCACCGAACCAGAACCACTTGCCGGTGGTCTCGTATCCGGCGGTCTCATCGGGCTTGACGCAGCAGCGGTTGAACATCATGGAGGCGTGGACCGGGCTGAACTTGGCCCCCGCCCACAGCATGGCCTTGATGCCGGAGCCGTCGCAGGTGGAGCCCAGGGTGTAGTTCACCTTCATGTCCAGGGTCTGGGGCTGGAGGGCCTTCATCATCTCGGTGTTGGTGGCGTAGCCGCCGGTACACATGATGACGCCCTTGCTGGCGTTGATGCGGACATAGTGGTCGTCGGTCTGGTCCTGGGCGATGATGCCGGTGACCTTGCCGGTGTCGTCCTGCTCCAGCTTGACCAGGGCGGTGGACAGCTTCCACTCCACGCCCAAATCGTCGCAGTGGGCCTGGAAGGTGGAGTTCAGAGTGGTATCCTCCGGGGCGTCATCGGTGGTGTGGGGGCTGTGGCCAGTGGCATAGGCCTTGTCCCGGCCGGGGTCGTCGGTGTTGCCCACGCCGCCTTCCAGGCTCATGTACCAGTTGCCGGTGCTCTCCAGCAGGTCGGTGAGCCAGTCCACCATCTCACCGCTGTTGTCCTCCCAGCAGCGGATCAGGTCGGAGTTGACGTAGCCCGCGCCGTAGCGGACGATGTCCTGGAGGGCCTCCATCTTGTTGATCTCAAACTCCGGATACTCCTCGAAGGAGGCCAGCTGGAGCTTGGAGTTGATGGAGCCGATGTCCTCACGGGGACCGGTGGGGGACTCCCGCTTCTCCACCACCAGCACCTGCGCGCCCTCCTCGGCGGCGGTCATGGCGGCGATCCAGCCGCCGGTGCCGCAGCCCACCACCAGGACCTCGGTGTCCAGGGTCTCGGTGATCTCGTCCTCAGAAATTTCAGGGGCCTCCCCCAGCCAGTCGGAGGTTCCGCTGTCCTCCGTCTTGGTGACGGTGACGGTGCTGCCGCTGGCCTGGGAGATGCAGTCCGCCGCGGCGGTCTTGATGGCGTTGCTGGTGACGGTGGCGCCGGAGACGACGTCCACGTCGCAGGACTGGGCATTCAGAATGGCCTGAGCCATATCGTCGCCGATAGCGCCGCCGATGTCGGCAGTCTCGCCGGAGACGTCGATTTGTACGTCGGTGATGCTCGTCTCGTCAAAGGTCATGGTGACGGTGACATCGCTGGCGATGCCGGCGGCGCTGGCGGAGTAGGTGCCGGGGGTGTAGCTCATGGAGCTGGCGGCGGCGGTGCCGGAGCTGGCGGCGGCAGCGGTGTCGGTGCCGGTGGTGGCGGCGGTGGAGACGGTCGCCGCGGTGCTGTCGGCGGACGCCTCACAGGCCTGGAGAATGCCCAGGGTCACGACGCTGGCAGCGCCGGCGGCCATGCCCTTGATGAAGTCCCGACGGGATATGGGTTGCTTTGCCATAGATGATTCCTCCTGTTTCCTGATGTGGTGAATGGATATACACAAATCAATCATGCGCTCTCTCAACGCAGGGGCAACAAGGTTTCTCAGCCGTTCTCAGGGGCGGTCGTCTCCTCCCTGGGGCCGCCAGAGCTTTTCGCAGATCCTGCAGAGGAAAATGCTCAGCTCCAGCAGCGCCATCATGGGGACGGCCACCATGATCTGGGACAGCACGTCCGGCGGGGTGATGATGGCGGCCAGCAGGAAGATGAGGACAAACAGCACCTTCCGGGATTTGGCCAGCCACTGGGGCCGGAGCAGACCCAGCCGGGTGAGCAGGACGGACAGCACCGGCAGCTCAAACACCGCGCCAAACACGACGAACACCGTCAAGAGGAAATTGACGTAGCTCTGGATGCTCACCGAGGCGGAGATATCCGTCCCCACGCTCAGGTCCATAAAGAAGTAGAGCATAAAGGGGACGGTGATCTTGTAGGCGAACAGCACCCCGACGCAGAAGCACAGCGTGCCAAACACAACGGCCAGCAGAAAAAACAGCCGCTCAGTCCGCTTCAGGCCGGGGGCGCAAAAGGCATAGATGTGGTAGAAAATCACCGGGGAGCTGAGGACCAGTCCGCCGATGGCGGCGATGGAGAGCTGGACCGCCAGCAGCTCCTGTGGGGCGATGTAGACGAACTGATAGTCGTACTCCTTGCCCAGGTCGGTGAACAGCTCCACCAGCTGGGGAGAGAAGTACAGGCAGACCAAAATCGCCACGGCCAGAAAGGCCACGCAGACGGCCACGCGGTTGCGCAGCTCCTTCAGGTGGTCGGTCAGGCTCATCTCCCCGCCGTTGGACGCCGCCGTGTCCGCCTGGTTACGCCTGCTCATCCTGGGACTTGCCCTCTTCCTGCTGCTTGGACGGCTCCTCGTCCTTCATGCCATCCCGGAAGTTTTTGATGCTGTTGCCCAG
>JAJBTD010000200.1 GCA_020861055.1 Clostridiales bacterium
CCGCGGAGGGCGACCGCCTCCTCCTCGCAAACGGCGCCGATGACCTCATTCGTGCCGATCATGGCGTCCACCACCAGCAGAATCTCGTCCGGCGGTACTGCCGCCTTGATGTTTTGCAGCTCCGCCATCAGCTTTTCGTCTATATGGAGCCGACCGGCGGTGTCCAGGAAGACGATATCGTTGGAGTGCTGTCTGGCGTGGTCGATAGCGGCCTTGGCGATGTCCACCGGGTCGATCTGGCCCATCTGGAACACAGGGACGCCCACCTGCTCACCGACCACCTCCAGCTGTTTGATAGCGGCGGGACGGTACACGTCGCAGGCCACCAGGAGGGGCCGATGGCCCTTCCGCTTGAGCATCCCCGCCAACTTGGCGGCGTTGGTGGTCTTGCCTGCGCCCTGGAGGCCCACCATCATGACCACGGTGGGGCCGTCCTTGGAGAAGTTCAGGCCGACCGCCTCGCCTCCCATCAGGGAGATCAGCTCCTCGTTGACGATCTTGACCACCATTTGGCCGGGGGTGAGGGACTCCATCACGTCGGCGCCGATGGCCCGCTCCGTACAGGTCTTGACAAAGTCCTTGACCACCTTGTAGCTGACGTCGGCCTCCAGCAGCGCCAGACGGATCTCCCGCATGGCCTCCCGGACGTCGGCCTCGGTCAGACTGCCCTTGCCCCGGAGGCGGTTAAATACACTGTTCAGCTTTTCTGTCAAGCCTTCAAACGCCATATTACTCCTCCAGACCGGACAGCCGCTCCCGGATGGCCTCCGTCAGCTGGGACACCTTCGGGTCTTTGTATCGGACCTGGTTCCACTCATCCAGCTGATCGGTCAGTTGCCCGATCTCCTCCAGAACAGAGCGGACCTCCAGAAAACGGGCCACGATGCCGGTCTTTTCCTCAAACTCATTCATAGTCGCCTCCGCCCGGACGATCACATCCCGGACGCCCTGGCGGGTGATGCCGTAGTTTTCCGCAATTTCCGCCAGAGAGAGATCCTCATTGTAGTAGAGGTCGAAAAACTCTCTCTGCCGCTCGGTCAGAAGATCGCCGTAGAAATCGTACAGCATCGTCATGTGAAATGCCTGATCTTTCATGGTCGCCTCCCGATCCCGGTTGTAAAGTGTCAACGCTTTACAAGGTGTCACTATACACCCTTTTCGTCCGGCTGTCAAGGCCTGGTCCCGGAATTTCAGAAAAATCATATCCTGGTGAATTCCTGTCCGCGCTTGACGAACCGACGCAAAACCATTATAGTAGCCATGTACATCCGAAGCCGTGCGGAATAGGGTCGAAAGCCCTGCGAGTCGGTCACTGTGAGGTCCTATGGATAACATGGGAATGAGTCAGATACGCACCGGATGGCTCCCCCCTGCCGGAACCGGGGGAGAGGAAGCGGCGAGCGGCCACCAGACGCTCACCGTGAACAGGGGCAGTCTGCCCAAAGGTTCCAAACATTGTTTGGAAAGAAGGAAGTATCCATGAAACACAATTGGAATCGCATCCTCGCCCTGCTGATGGCGCTGGTCCTGGCCCTGGCCATGACCGCCTGCGGCAGCGGCGATACCACCCAGGAGGCCGCGGGCAGCGACGCCTCCGCTACCGAAGCTCCCGCCACCGCCGAGGAGGAGGCCACCGACGAGACGGAGGACGCTGAGGCCGAGACGGAAGCGGAAACCGAGTCCGAGGGCGACGCTGAAGTCACCGACGGCGAGGTGAAGGACATCACCCTGACCGTCACCTACTCTGACGGCACCTCCGAGAACTATGAGATTACCACCACCGCCGAATATCTGAAGGACGCCATCGAGGACACCGTCACCCTGGAGGGCTCTGAGAGCGACTACGGTTTCTATCTGGAGACCGTCAACGGCGAGACCGCCGATTATGACACAGACGGGGCTTACTGGGCGATTTATGTCAATCACGAGTATGGTATGTACGGCCTGGACAGCCAGCCTGTGGCGGACGGCGACGACTTTGAGCTGATCTACACCGTTGGCTGAGCCGGAGCGGAAGCAGCTGCGCCCCGGACTGATTGCCCGGGACATGACCACTCTCGGCATGGCGACAGCTCTGGTGTTCGCTCTGCAGATCGCCATGTCCGGTCTGGCCAACGTGGAGCCGGTGACGCTGCTCATCCTGCTCTACACCCTACACTTCCGGAAAAAGACCCTGTTTGTCATCTACACCTTCGCGCTGCTGGAGGGCATCTGGTACGGCTTTCATCTCTGGTGGGTCATGTACCTGTATGTCTGGACGGTGCTGTGGCTGGTCGTAACGCTGCTGTCCCGGAGGGGCAGGCGGCACGGGGCCTTTTTCTGGGCGGTGATTGCCGGGCTATATGGCCTGGCCTTTGGTTTTCTCTGCTGCTTTCCCTATGTGGCCCTGGGGGGCGTCAAAATGGCCTGGAGCTGGTGGCTGGCGGGTCTTCCCTTCGACGCTGTCCACGGAGGGGCCAACTTTGTCCTGACGCTGGTGCTGTTCACTCCCCTGGATCGGGTCATGACCATGCTCCGGCTGGGAGGATCAAACCAATAGTTTTTTGCCCGGGACCATGGGGCCCCGGGCATTTCTTCTATCCGGTCAGTTTGTTGTCCGGCTCAGCAGCCGCAGCCGTTGCCGTTGCCGCAGTTGCCACAGCCACAGCCGCAGCCGCCGCAGCAGAAGATGAGGATGATCAAGATAATGATCCACAGACAGCCTCCGTTACCCCAACCGTTGTTACAGCATCCCATAATGAGAACGACCTCCCGTCAGAAATTGCGGGGCCGGGTCCTCCCGGCCTCCAAGCCATCCTATGCGCCCGGAGAAAATGGGTGCAGACCACCGGGCATTTGGGCGAAATTCCGGCCAAATTCTCCTGACCGGTGTCTTTAGGGGCTGGACACAACTGGGGAAATCCATTAGAATAGTGTCAATGAATTTCACCGCCGGAGGAAGTGCTCCCCGGCAACAGGACAGAGGGAACAGACAGCTATGCAGGATCACATCTATGTAAAGGGCGCACGGGTCAACAATCTGAAAAACGTGGACGTCACCATCCCCCGGGACAAGCTGGTGGTGCTCACCGGTCTGTCCGGGTCGGGAAAATCCTCCCTGGCCTTTGACACCATCTACGCCGAGGGCCAGCGACGGTATGTGGAGAGCCTCTCCTCCTACGCCCGGATGTTCCTGGGCCAGATGGAGAAGCCGGACGCGGACTATATCGACGGCTTGTCCCCCGCCATCTCCATCGACCAGAAGACCACCTCCAAGAACCCCCGTTCCACCGTGGGCACCGTCACCGAGATTTACGACTACCTCCGGCTCCTCTGGGCCAGAGTGGGTACCCCCCACTGCCCCAACTGCGGCAAGGAGATCCGCCAGCAGACGGGGGACCGGATCGTGGCCCAGGTCGTGGCCCGGCCCCCCGCCGCCCGGATGCTCATCCTCGCCCGGGTCGTGGGGGGGCGGGGGGGGGGGCG